>NZ_JBYSZY010000014.1:0-131356 GCF_058787635.1 Variovorax sp. FW305-3-2-15-B-LB1
CCACCGCCCCCACCCGCTCGCCGTCATCGAACACCCGCCAGATCACCGCGATCAGCACCACGGCCAGCAACCCGAGGCCGATCCAGCCCGCTTCCGAACCCCAGCGGCCGAGCGCACCGCCCAGCAACCCGGTCATGGCGATCCCGATGCCCGGCCCGGTGTAGATCACGCCGGCCAGCGCGGGCGCGTTCGTCTCGGCCAGCCGGCGCAGCCCCCAGCCCGAGGCGAACACGAAGACCCAGGCGCTCATCACCCCGGCCGCCGCGCGCAGCACGCCCCAGCCGATGAAGCTGTGCAGCAGCCCCATGCCGACCAGCAAGGCCGCCGTGGCCAGCAACCCGCCGCGCACCATGCTCGACGCCTTGATGCCGATGGCCGCGCAGCTGACCGCGCCGAAGAAATAGCCCAGGTAATTAAGAGACGCCAGCAAACCGCCGCCGGCCAGCTCGAGCTTTCCCTCGCTCAGCATGATGGGCAGCATGGGCGTGAAGGCGAAGCGCCCCAGGCCCATGGCCACCGCCAGCGTGACCATGCAGGCCAGCGCCGCGCGCCAGGCACCGCGCCGGTCGTGTCCGATATTCGACATTTCCACCCGTCTCCGTTTTTTATTCCAGTAGCGCCGCTGCCACCAGCTTCTGTGTGTAGGGATGCTCGGGGGCGTCGAGGACGCGCAGGGCCGGCCCGGATTCGAGGATCGCACCGTCCTTCATCACGATGACCTGGTGCGCCATGGCGCGGATCACCTCGACGTCGTGGGTGATCAGGAGGTAGCTCAGCCCCCGCTCGCGCTGCAGCCGCTGCAGCAGGCCGAGCACCTGCTTCTGGATGGTCACGTCGAGCGCGCTGGTGGGCTCGTCGAGCACCAGCAGCCGCGGATCGACGATCAGCGCCCGGGCGATCGCCAGCCGCTGGCGTTGCCCACCCGAGAACTCGTGCGGATAGCGGTCGAGCAGCGCGGGAAACTGCGCCTCGCTCAACCCCACGTCGGCCAGCGCCGTGAGCGCGCGCGCCCGGCGGGCCGCGGCGTCGAGCTCGGGCGCATGCACGCGCAGCCCCTCGCCCACGATCTGCTCGACCGTCATGCGCGGCGAGAGCGACGAGAACGGGTCCTGGAACACCACCTGCATCGTGCGGCGCAGCGCGAGGTCGGAGGCGCGGTCCACCGCCCAGCCCTTCCCCGTCACCTGCAGCTCGCCCCGGTGCTTGAGCAGGCCGAGCGCGGCCAGCGCCAGCGTCGACTTGCCCGAGCCCGATTCGCCGACCACGCCCAGCGTTTCGCCCGGCGCGATCCGGAAATCGGCGCCCTGCACGGCGACGAACTCGCCCTTGCGGAACCAGCCCGCGAAGCCGGGGCGCGACACCGGATAGCTCACGCGCAGCGCCCGGGCCTCCAGCACCGGCGGCGCCGCGCCGTCGGCGGCCGCCTCGGCCACGTCGCGCGCCGGATGGCTGTCGATCAGCTTGCGGGTGTAGGCATGCTGCGGCGCCTCGAACACCGTGCCCACCGGGCCGTGCTCGACGATGTGGCCGCGCTCCATCACCGCCACGCGGTCGGCAAAACGGCGCACCAGGTTCAGGTCGTGGGTGATGAGCAGCACGGCCATGCCGTACTTGCGCTGCAGCTCGGCCAGCAGCTCGAGGATCTGCGCACGCACCGTGACGTCGAGCGCCGTGGTCGGCTCGTCCGCCAGCAGCAGGCGCGGCTTACAGGCCAGGGCCATCGCGATCATGGCGCGCTGGCGCTGCCCGCCCGAGAGCTGGTGCGGATACGACCTCGCCCGCCTCGCCGGTTCGGGAATGCCGGTGTCGGCCAACAGCTGCACGGCCGCCTCCTGCGCGGCGCGGGCCGACAGCCCTTCGTGCAACTCGAGCACCTCGGCGATCTGGTCGCCCACGGTGTACAGCGCATTGAGCGCGGTCATCGGCTCCTGGAAGATCATCGCGATCTCCTTGCCGCGGATGCCGCGCAGCTCGCGCTCCGGAATCGACAGCAGGTCGCGCGCACCGCGCTGCGCCTGCGCCCCCGACAGGGTTGCCACCCCGGCGAGGTCGGCGTTCTGCACCAGCCGCAGCAGCGACAGCGCCGTGACCGTCTTGCCCGAGCCCGACTCGCCGACCAGCGCGAGCTTTTCGCCCGCCGCGATCTGCAGGTCGATGCCATGCACCACCGGCTTGCCGCCGAAGGCGACGCGCAGCCCCTTCACGTCGAGCAAGGGCTGGTTCTTCGTCGTGTCGCGCATCGTCGTCATTTGTCGGCCTTGCGGGGGTCGAGCGCATCGCGCAGCGCGTCGCCCATGAAGGTCAGCAGCATCAGCGTGACGACCAGCACGCAGAAGGTGGACAGCGAAATCCACCAGGCGTCGATGTTCCCCTTGCCCTGGCTCAGCAGTTCGCCGAGCGACGGCGTGCCGGGCGGAACGCCCAGCCCGAGGAAATCGAGCGAGGTCAGCGCCAGGATGGCCGCGCTCATGCGGAACGGCAGGAAGGTGACGACCGGCACCATGCTGTTGGGCAGGATGTGGCGCCACATGATCTGCAGGTTGCCCACGCCGAGCGCGCGCGCGGCGCGCACGTAGTCCATCTGGCGGTTGCGCAGGAACTCCGCGCGCACGTAGTCCGACAGCCCCATCCAGCCGAACAGGCTCAGCAGGATCAAGAGCAGCGACACGCTCGGCGTGAAGATCGCGCTGAAGATGATCAGCAGGTACAGCTCGGGCATCGCGCTCCAGATCTCGATCAGGCGCTGGAAGGTCAGGTCGATCTTGCCGCCGAAGAAGCCCTGCACGGCACCGGTCGCGATGCCCAGCACCACCCCGACCACCGTGAGCGCCAGCGCGAACAGCACGCTCACGCGAAAGCCGTAGATCAGCTGGGCCAGCAGGTCGCGCCCGCGCTCGTCGGTGCCCAGCAGGTTCGCGTGCGAGGGTGCGGCGGGGTTCGGCGGCTTCGAGAAATAGTTGAGCGTGGCCGGGCCGTAGCGGTTGGGCGCATACAGCGCCCAGTTGTCGCCCTGCGTGATGCGCTGCTCGATGAAGGGGTCGAGGTAGTCGGCCGGCGTTTCGAAATCGCCACCGAAGGTCTTCTCGGAATAGTCGCGCAGCACGGGGAAGTAGGTCTGGCCTTCGTAGCGCACCACCAGCGGCTTGTCGGTGGACAGCACGTCGGCGAACAGGCTCAGCACCACCAGCGCCGAGAAGACGACCAGGCTCCAGAACCCCAGCGGGTTGCGGCGGAAACGGCGCCAGGCACGGCGCCCGGGGCTCACGGACACGGCGGCGGCTTCAGTCAAACTTCACCCTCGGATCGACCCAGACGTAGCAGAGATCGGAGATGAGCTTGGTCACCAGCCCGATCAGCGTGAACAGATAAAGCGTGCCCAGGAACACCGGGTAGTCGCGCCGCAGCACGCTCTCGTAGCTCAGCAGGCCCATGCCGTCGAGCGAGAACAGCGTCTCGATCAGCAGCGCGCCCGAAAAGAAGGCGCCGATGAAGGCGGTCGGAAAGCCCGTGATGATCGGGATCAGCGCATTGCGGAACACGTGCTTCCACAGCACCTGCCGCTCGGCCAGCCCCTTGGCGCGCGCCGTCAGCACGTACTGCTTGCGGATCTCCTCGAGGAAGGAGTTCTTGGTGAGCATCGCGGTGATCGCGAAGCTGCCCAGCACCATGGCCGTCACCGGCAAGGTGATGTGCCACAGGTAGTCGACGATGCGCGCGCCCCAGCTCAGCGACTCCCAGTTCGGCGAGGTCAGCCCGCGCAGCGGGAACCACTGCAGCTGGCCGCCGAAGATCACCAGCAGCGCCACGCCCAGCACGAAGCCCGGGATGGCGTAGCCGACGAGCACGAGAAGCGTCGTGAAGAAGTCGAAGCGCGAGCCCGCGCGCACCGCCTTGGCCACGCCCAGCGGCACCGCGATGAGGTAGCTGATGAAGAAGGTCCACAGCCCCAGGCTGATCGACACCGGCAGCTTCTCCTTGATGAGCTGCCACACGTCCTTGCTCTGGAAGAAGCTCTTGCCCAGGTCGAAACGCGCGAACTGCTTGAGCATCTGCCAGAAGCGCTCGGGGGCTGGCTTGTCGAAACCGTAGAGCGCCTTGATCTCAGCCACCTGCTTGGCGTCGAGCGTGCGGCCGGTGGGGCCGCCCGAGATGCGGTTCTCCTTGTTGGTGAGTTGCGAGAGCAACTGCTCGGCCGGACCGCCCGGCACGAACTGCACGATGGCGAAGTTCAGCAGCAGCACGCCGAACAGCGTGGGAACGATCAGCAGGAGGCGTCGGATCAGGTAGGCGGCCATGCGTGTTCTTGTTCTCTTACTTGGCGCTCGGCTCGATCCACCACATCGTCAGCATCGCCGACCCCGCCAGCAGGCGCTGCGGCAGTGGCGCATCCGGGCGACGCAGCTTTCGCTTGTGGGCAATGAAATACTGCTTGCCGTAGTACATCGGGGTCATGTAGTGCTGGTGGAGCAAGTAGCGGTCCAGCAGCCGCGCGGCCGCCGCGAGCGAGGCGCGGTCGTGGCTGTTGACGATCACCTCGACGATCTCGTCGACCACCGGATCGTTGATGCCGCTCAGGTTCTGGCTGCCCTTCTCGCTCGCCGATTTCGAGCCGAAGTCGTCGTAGAGCTCGTTGCCGGGACTCGACGAGCCACCGACGAGGCTGATGGCCATGTCGAAATCGAAGTCGTCCAGCTTCTTCTTCAGCAGGCTCGGGTCGCGCAGGCGGTAGTCCAGGCGGATGCCCAGCTTGCCGAGGTTGCGCGCATACGGCGCAAGCACCACGCCCGAGCTGCGGTCGGCGATGTCGATGGTGATCACGAACGGCGTGCCGGCCTTGTCGCGCAGCGCGCCGTCGCGGTAGCTCCAGCCGGCCTCCTTGAGCAACTCCTGCGCCTTCACGAGGTTGCGCCGCAGGCCTTCGGCGGTGTCGCCGCTGCTGTCGGGGCGCGGCAACTCGCCCTTGGTGTTGTCGAGGTAGCGTTGCCGGGTCTTGAGCTTGTCGATCAGCGCCTGCTCCTCGGGACTGACCTCGGGCTGGGCCATGAGGTCGTCGCTGTTCTGGAAGTAGCTCTGGGTGCGCCCGCGGCGGCCATAGAACAGGTGGGCGTTGAGCCAGTCGAAGTCGAAGGCCAGCGCCAGCGCCCTGCGCACGCGCATGTCGGCGAAGCGCGGCTGCCGCAGGTTGGGCGCCAGGCCCTGCATGCCGGTGAAGCGGCGATGCGCGATCTCTTCCTTGACCAGCTCGCCGGAGTCGAAGCGGCGGCCCTTGTAGCGGCGCACCCACGCGATGATCGAGCGCTCTTCCATTGCGTCGAGCGCGCCGGCCTTGAGCGACTCTTCCTCGCCGAGCGAGTCCTTGAAATACTGGTACGACACCGTGTCGTAGTTGAACATCCCCTTGCGCACCGGCAGGTTGGCGGCCCAGTAGTCCGGGCGCCGGCGGTAGGAGATGAACTTGCCGAAATCGACCCTGTCCACCATGTACGGCCCGCTCGCGATCGGCGCCTCGGTCACGATCTGATCGAAGGGCTTGCCCTTGCCCCAGGCGCTGGAGAACACCGGCAGCCCACCGATGATCATGTGCAGCTCGGCGTTCTGGCGCACGAAGTCGAAGCGGATGGTGCGCTCGCCCGTCACCACGGCCTCCTTGATGTCGGCCCAGTACGAGCGGAAGGTCGGCCCGGCCAGCTTGCTGCGCAGGGTGTCGAAGGAGTACTTCACGTCTTTCGCCAGCACCGGCGAGCCGTCGGAAAACCGCGCCTTGGGGTTCAGCCGGAAGGTGACGCTCAAGCGGTCGGGCGCCAGCTGGATGTCCTCGGCCAGCAGGCCGTACTGCGAGAAGGGCTCGTCCTCGCTCGGCGTGGTCAGCGAGTCGAAGAGCAGGCCGTACTCGGAGAACACGAAGCCGTTGGCGCTGTAGCCCATGCCCACCGGCGGCACGCCGCGCAAGGTGAAGGGGTTGAGCTTGTCGAAGCTGCCAGCGGCCGACAAGGTCAGGTCGCCGCCCTTGGGCGCGTTGGGGTTCACGTAGTCGAAATGCGTGAACGACGCCGGGTACTTGGGCTCGTAACCCATGCCCAGCCCGTGCGCCGCCCACGAGGGCAGCGCCAGGAGCGCCAACATCCAGAGCAGCCAACCTCGCATGCGAGAATTCTGCCCAAGATTTTCACGAGGCAACTTCATGGGCTTTCTTTCCGGCAAGAAACTGTTGATCACCGGTGTGTTGAGCAATCGCTCCATTGCATATGGCATTGCCAAGGCCTGTCACGACCAGGGCGCGGAACTCGCCTTCAGTTATGTCGGCGAGCGATTCAAGGACCGTATCACCGAATATGCCGCAGACTTCGGCTCGAAACTGATTTTCGACTGCGACGTGGGCGACGACGCGCAGATCGACAAGCTCTTCACCGACCTCGCGCAGACCTGGCCCAAATTCGACGGCTTCGTGCACAGCATCGGCTTCGCCACGCGCGAGTCGATCGCAGGCGACTTCCTGGAAGGCCTCTCGCGCGAAGGCTTCAAGATCGCGCACGACATCAGTGCGTACAGCTTCCCGGCCATGGCCAAGGCGGCCCTGCCCTACCTCAACGACAAGTCGGCCCTGCTCACGCTGACCTACCTGGGCGCCGAGCGCGCGCTGCCCAACTACAACACCATGGGCCTGGCCAAGGCCTCGCTCGAGGCCTCGGTGCGCTACACCGCCGCCTCGCTCGGCCCGAAGGGCATGCGCGTGAACGGCATCAGCGCCGGCCCCATCAAGACGCTCGCCGCCAGCGGCATCAAGAGCTTCAGCAAGATCCTCACGGCCGTGGCCGACGCCTCGCCGATCCGCCGCAACGTGACCATCGAGGAAGTCGGCAACGTGGCCGCCTTCCTGCTGAGCGACCTGGCCAGCGGCGTCACCGCCGAGATCACCTACGTGGACGGCGGCTTCAGCAACGTGGTCGGAGGCATGGCGGAGTAATTTCCCCTCTCGGCTCCCAGCGCCTGCCATCGTGTTGAATCGACGCTCCCTCCTCCTGCTTGCGGGACTGGGCACAGCCCTCTCGGGCCGCGCCGCGTTCGCACGCGCCGCCGGGCCCGCCCTGATGCTGGCCGAGGTGTACCGCCCCGGCATGTCGCTCGCGGGCTACTGGGTCAGCGAGAAGTTCGACGGCGTGCGCGGCTACTGGGACGGCCAGAAGCTCTGGACCCGCGGCGGCGAGCCCGTCATGGTGCCGGCCTGGTTCACCGCCTCGCTGCCCAAGCAGCCGCTCGACGGCGAACTGTGGGCGGGACGTGGCCGCTTCAACCACACGATGTCGACCGTGCGCAGCCAGACGCCCAGCGACACGGCCTGGCACGAGATCCGCTTCATGGTGTTCGACCTGCCCGCCCAGGGCGGCGACTTCAACACCCGCCTCGCGGCGCTGCGCAAGCTGCTGCCGATCACCGACGCGCCGTGGGTGGTGGCCGTGCCGCAGCAGCCCGCCACCACGCACGAGGACCTGCAGGCGCTGCTCGACAAGACCGTGAAGATGGGCGGCGAGGGCCTGATGCTGCACCGGGGCGCGTCGATGTACCGCGGCGAGCGCAACAACGACCTGCTCAAGGTCAAGCCCTTCGAGGACGCCGAGGCTCGCGTGGTCGCGCACCTGCCCGGCAAGGGCAAGCACCACGGCCGGCTCGGCGCGTTGATGGTCGAGATGCCCGACGGCCAGCGCTTCCGGCTCGGCACCGGCCTGACCGACGCCGAGCGCGACCAGCCGCCGCCGATCGGCAGCCTGGTGACCTACCGCTACAACGGCACGCACCCGAGCGGGTTGCCGAAATTCGCCCGCTTCATGCGGATGCGCGAAGGCTAGCCCAGCCTTCGCAGACCGTGCCCCTCACCGGGGCACGCTCCTCTTTCAACTTGCCTGACGCACGCAGTCCGCGTAGTACCGCTTCTTGCCCGTCTCGTCGATGCGCGCCACCAGGCCGTGGATGTCGGTCTCGAAACCCGGGCACTGCAGGTTGAACTCGCGCGAGAACTTCAGGTAGTCGACGATCTTCTTGTTGAACACTTCGCCCGGGATCAGGAGCGGAATGCCCGGCGGGTACGGCGTGATCAGGCTGGTGGTGATGCGGCCTTCGAGCTCGTCGATCTCCACGCGCTCGGTCTTGCGGTGCGCGATGTGGGCGAAGGCGTCGCTGGGCTTCATGGCCGGCGTGAGGTCGCTCAGGTACATCTCGGTCGTGAGGCGGGCCACGTCGTAGCGCGCGTACAGCTGGTGGATGTGCTGGCACAGGTCGCGCAGGCCCAGGCGCTCGTAGCCCGGGTGCTGCTGGCAGAACTCGGGCAGGATGCGCCACATCGGCTGGTTGCGCGCGTAGTCGTCCTTGAACTGCTGCAGCGCCGTGAGCAAAGTGTTCCAGCGGCCCTTGGTGATGCCGATGGTGAACATGATGAAGAAGCTATAGAGGCCCGTCTTCTCCACGATCACGCCGTGCTCGGCCAGGAACTTGGTCACCACGCTGGCGGGGATGCCGGTCTCGGCAAAGTTGCCTTCCAGGTCCAGGCCCGGCGTGACGATGGTCGACTTGATCGGGTCGAGCATGTTGAAGCCGTCGGCCAGTTCGCCGAAGCCGTGCCAGTTGCGCGGCGACTTCTTGCTCTTGGGCTTGCCGTTCTTCTCGCCGTGCATGATCCAGTCTTCGGCGCGGCCGATGCCTTCGTCGACGAGCTTCTCGGGGCCCCAGACCTTGAACCACCACTCGTCCTTGCCGAACTCTTCCTCGACCTTGCGCATGGCGCGGCGGAAATCGAGCGCTTCCAGGATGCTCTCTTCCACCAGCGCGGTGCCGCCGGGCGGCTCCATCATGGCGGCGGCCACGTCGCAGCTGGCGATGATCGCGTACTGCGGGCTGGTCGACGAGTGCATCAGGTAGGCCTCGTTGAAGAGGTCGCGGTCCAGCGCGCGGTTCTGCGAGTCCTGCACCAGCACATGGCTGGCCTGGCTGATGCCGGCCAGCAGCTTGTGCGTCGACTGCGTGGCGAACACCAGCGATTCCTTCGGCCGCACGCGGCGCTTGCCCATCGCGTGGTAGGCGCCGTAGAACGGGTGGAAGGCCGCGTGCGGCAGCCAGGCCTCGTCGAAGTGCAGCGTGTCGACGTAGCCGTCGAGCATGTTCTTGATGGTCTCGGTGTTGTAGATCACGCCGTCGTAGGTCGACTGCGTGAGCGTCATCACGCGCGGCTTGACCTTGTTCGGGTCCACGTCGGCGAGCAGCGGGTTGGCCTTGATCTTGGCCTTGATGGCGCTCTGCTCGAACTCGCTCTTCGGGATCGGGCCGATGATGCCGAAGTGGTTGCGCGTGGGTTTCATGAACACCGGGATCGCGCCGGTCATGATGATCGCGTGCAGGATCGACTTGTGGCAGTTGCGGTCCACCACCACCACGTCGTCGGGCGCCACCGTGTGGTGCCACACCATCTTGTTGCTGGTGCTGGTGCCGTTGGTCACGAAGAAGCAGTGGTCGGCGTTGAAGATGCGCGCCGCATTGCGCTCGCTGGCCGCCACCGGGCCGGTGTGGTCGAGCAGCTGGCCCAGTTCTTCCACCGCGTTGCAGACGTCGGCGCGCAGCATGTTCTCGCCGAAGAACTGGTGGAACATCTGGCCCACCGGGCTCTTCAGGAACGCCACGCCGCCCGAGTGGCCCGGGCAGTGCCACGAGTACGAGCCATCTTCGGCGTAGTCGATCAGCGCCTTGAAGAACGGCGGCTGCACGCCTTCCAGGTAGCTCTTGGCCTCGCGGATGATGTGGCGCGCCACGAATTCGGGGGTGTCCTCGAACATGTGGATGAAGCCGTGCAGCTCGCGCAGGATGTCGTTCGGGATGTGGCGCGAGGTCTTGGTCTCGCCGTAGATGTAGATCGGCACGTCGGCGTTCTTGCGACGCACCTCGCCGATGAAGCTGCGCAGGCTCAGCACGGCCGGGTCGAGGTCGGGGCCGACCGAGAACTCTTCGTCGTCGATCGACAGGATGAAGGCGCTGGCGCGGCTTTGCTGCTGCGCGAACTGGCTCAGGTCACCGTAGCTCGTGACGCCCAGCACCTCGAAGCCCTCGCTTTCGAAGGCCTGCGCGAGCGCGCGGATGCCGAGGCCCGAAGTGTTTTCGGAGCGGAAGTCCTCGTCGATGATGACGATGGGAAAGCGAAATTTCATGAGCGGGGCTCCGGACAGGCAGTCAGACAGGCAATGAGCGAGGCGCGAAGTGTACGGAATTCGGATGACGGATTGCGTCGGGCGCCTGCAAGCCCCGTGGGGTGCGCCGGCCGGGACGGCCCCGGCGGGCGCCATATCCCTACGCGACACAGGCGCATGGCGCGCCATGCCGCAGAATGGCGAAGGTCCAAGTAACAAAAGAAGAGAGGAGTTGCCATGGGAAATCCCACCTTCTGGTGGTTGATCGCAGGCGCGGCCATCGTGGCCGAGTTGTTGTCCGGCACGGTGTACCTGCTGCTGCTGGCCGCCGGCTTCGCCGCCGCAGCCATCGCCGCCCACCTGGGCTTCAGCCTCGTCACGCAACTGCTGGTGGCCGCCGTGGTCGGCGTGGGCGCGGTCGTGACCTGGTACCTGATCCGCCGCAACCGCCCTGCCGAGCCCTCCAGCGAGGCCAACCGCGATCTCAACCTGGACATCGGCGAGAGCGTGTACGTCGATGCCTGGAACCTCGACGGCACCGCCACCGTGCGCTACCGCGGCTCGCAATGGACCGTCGTGCTGCGCGCGGGCCATGCGCCCTCCACCGGCGAACACCGCGTGGTCGAGGTGGTCGGCAGCCGCCTCGTGGTCGACAAGATCTAGCAGATCTAGCAGTTCAATCGGTCAGTCAGAAAAACGCATTCGAAAAGGAAGCAACACCATGGAATTTTCAGTTCCTCTCATCATCCTGGTCATCGCGATCATCTTCATCAGCCAGTCGGTCAAGTTCGTGCCGCAGCAGAACGCATGGGTGCGCGAGCGCCTGGGCAAATACCACGGCACCATGACGCCCGGCCCGAACTTCCTGATCCCGTTCATCGACCGCGTGGCGTACAAGCACAGCCTGAAGGAAATCCCGCTCGACGTGCCCAGCCAGATCTGCATCACGCGCGACAACACGCAGCTGCAGGTCGACGGCATCCTGTACTTCCAGGTGACCGACCCGATGCGCGCCAGCTACGGCTCGTCGAACTACATCGTGGCCGTGACCCAGCTCGCACAGACCTCGCTGCGCAGCGTGATCGGCAAGCTCGAGCTCGACAAGACCTTCGAAGAGCGCGACGTGATCAACGCCCAGGTCGTGGCCGCCATCGACGAGGCCGCACTCAACTGGGGCGTGAAGGTGCTGCGCTACGAAATCAAGGACCTGACGCCGCCCAAGGAAATCCTCTTGGCCATGCAGGCGCAGATCACCGCCGAACGCGGCAAGCGCGCACTCATCGCCGCCTCGGAAGGCCGTCGCCAGGAACAGATCAACATCGCCACCGGCGAACGCGAAGCCTTCATTGCCCGCTCCGAGGGCGAGAAGCAGGCGCAGATCAACAACGCGCAAGGTGAAGCCGCCGCCATCACGGCCGTGGCCACCGCCACCGCAGACGCCATCGAGCGCGTGGCCGCCGCCATCCGCCAGCCGGGCGGCGAACAGGCCGTGCAGCTGAAGGTGGCCGAGCGCGCCGTCGATGCCTACGGCAAGGTGGCCGCCGACTCGAAGACCACGCTCATCGTGCCGAGCAACATGACCGAGACGGCCGCGCTGATCTCGTCGGCCATGCGCATGATCCAAACTGGCAAAAGCTCTGGCCCGACCTGAAAACGGCTGAAAACCCGCGCTACAATCGTGGGCTCAGGAGCGGTGGATGAGCGGTTTAAGTCGCACGCCTGGAAAGCGTGTGAGGGTTAATAGCCCTCCGCGGGTTCGAATCCCGCCTGCTCCGCCAAAACGATGCCCCAGTAGCTGCCAAGCTGCTGGGGCTTTTTGTTTGTTGGGCACCCGCAATGGGTTTGCCTATGCCTTGCGGACATCGGGCATGCCGTTGCCCGACCTCCTCCGGTTCAGCTGAACACGCTTTCGAGATCGACCTCTTCCGCGCTGTCGTCCAGCTTCAGGCTCTGCTCGATGTGGTCGAGGTGATGCAGCATCAGCTTCTCGGCCCGTGCGGCGTCGCCGCGGTTCACGGCGGCGACGATTTCCTCGTGCTCGTCGGCGCGGCAGCTGGTGGCCGTGGGCGCGTCGTACAGCGAGATGATCAGGCAGGTCAGCACCGACAGCTCGCGCATCGAACGCGCCAGCGCCGAGTTGCCGGCCAGCTCGGCCAGCAGCACATGGAACTCGCCCGACAGCCGCACGATGGCGCGCTTGTCGTCGCGGCGCCGTGCATCGGCCTCGAGCTCGATATGGCGTTGCAGGCGCTCCCGCTTGGCGTCGTCGAGCGTGCGGATGAGGCGGCGCAGCACACCGGGCTCGATGAGGCGGCGCGCCTCGAACACATCCTGCGCCTGCTCGATGGTGGGCTTGGCGACGAAGGCGCCGCGTTGCGGCACCAGCTCGACGATCTGTTCGTGCGCCAGCCGGGCCAGCACCTCGCGCACCTTGGCGCGGCTGGTCGCGAAGATCGTGGCCAGCCGGTCTTCGCCCAGCTTCGTGCCCGGCGCGAGACGGTGTTCCAGGATGGCGGCCGAGATCTTCTCGGCGATCTCGTCGACGCTGTGTTCGCGGGCAGGGGTGGCACCGGTCGTGCCGGTGGCGCCAGTCGCGCCGTTCGCGCTGGTCTTGCGGGCTGGGGCTTTGGTGGGCATCGGCGCCGATTCTATCGACGCCCCCTCGAGGCTGCAGAGCGTCACGGGGCCCGCGACCTCAGCCTGGCGCGCGGGCGCCGTCACGCGCCAGAAGCCGCGCCAGCGCCTCGGGCAGCCCGTGGTTCGGCTTGATCGGCGGCGGCGCAAAACTGCCCAGGCGCGCCGGCGCGGGTGCCAGCGACACGAGCGTCTGCGCATGGCACACGGCGCTCGACACGCCGTCGACCACGGGCACCGGAATGCGGTCCTTGATGGAGCGCGTCAGCCCCGCCAGCGGCGCGCCGGCAATGATGATCACGTCCGCGCCGTCGTCCTCGATGGCCGACATGCACAGGGCCTCCAGCCGCTGGCCGTGGTCGTCCTGCACGTGGCCGATGTCCTTGAGCGGACCGTCCAGGCTGCGGATGCTCGCCAGCCGGTCGATGAGGCCGTTGGCCTGCACGCACTCGCGGTACCAGGCCGTGATGCGGCGCGAGATCGCGATGATCGAGAAGCGCTTGCCCAGCAGGCACGCGCTCATGAGCGCGGCTTCGGTGAGGCCGACCACGGGGATGTCGAGCGCCTCGCGCAGGCCGTCGATGCCGGGGTCACCGAAGGCCGCGACCACGATGGCGTCGTGCCGCGTGTGGTGCTCGGCCGCGAGCGTGGCGGCGGCATAGGCGCCGATCAGCGATTCGAAGCGCGTCTCGATGTAGGCCACGCCGAAGGGCGCCGTGAGCACCTCGATGTGCGTGTCGCTCGCGGCCGCGCGCCGGGCCTCGGCCGCGATCAGGTCGGAGACGCTTTGCGAGGTGTTGGGGTTGATGAGCAGCAGGTTCATGGCGGTGGCTCCAGGTTCAGGCGGGTCGGCGGCTCGGCAGCAAGGTGGGCTCGCCCCGGCGCAGGAATTCTCCGCGTCCGGCGCGCGGATGGAAGCGTTCGCCGTCCCACACGACCTCGCCGCGCGCCAGCGTCAGCGCCGGCCAGGCCTTCACCTCGATGCCCTCGTAGGGCGTGTAGTCGACGTCGTGGTGCAGGTCGGCGTTGCGGATGGCGCGCGGCGTGGTGCCCCAGACCACGAGGTCGGCGTCGGCGCCGACGGCAATCGTGCCCTTGCGCGGGTGCAGCCCGTAGGCCTTGGCGGGGTTGGTGGACGTCAGCTCGACGAACTTGTTGATGGTGATGCGCCCGTCGAGCACGCCGTGCGAGAACAACAGCGGCAGCCGCGTCTCGATGCCCGGAATGCCGTTCGGGATGTGGCGGAACGCGACCTCTTCGCCGCCGGGCTTCTTGCCCTCGGGCGCGTCGTAACGGAACGGCGCATGGTCCGACGAGAAGATCGTGAACAGCCCGTCGGACAGCCCGTTCCAGATCACCTGCTGGTTCTCGCGGTTGCGCGGCGGCGGGCTGCAGACGCAGCGCGCGCCCTGGTAGCTGTCGTCGATGCCCAGGTCTTCGGCGGTCAGGAACAGGTACTGCGGACAGGTTTCGGCGAACACGCTCAGGCCGTGCGCGCGCGCCCAGCGGATCTGCTCGACGGCTTCGCGCCCCGACACGTGCACGATCATGATCGGCACATCGACCAGCTCCGACAGCGCGATGGCGCGGTGCGTCGCCTCGCGCTCGACCAGCATCGGCCGCGAGTGCGCATGAAAGCGCGGCGCGGTGCGCCCGCTGGCTTCGAGCCGCTTGGTCAGCCACTCGATGCAGTCGGCGTTCTCGGCATGGATCATGGCCATCGCGCCCTGCTCTCTCGCCACCGACAGCACGTCGAGGATCTGGCCGTCGTCCAGCTTCAGATCGTCGTAGGTCATGTAGATCTTGAACGAGGTGTAGCCCTCGGCGATGAGCTGCGGCAGCTCGTGCTTGAGCACTTCCTCGGTCGGGTCGCTCACGATCAGGTGGAAGGCGTGGTCGACGTGGGCGCGGCCCTCGGCGCGCTGGTGGTAGTCCTGCACGGCGGCGCGCAGCGACTGGCCCTTCTGCTGCGCGGCGAACGGGATCACGGTGGTGGTGCCGCCGCAGGCCGCGGCGCGGGTGCCCGAGCCGAAGTCGTCGGCCATGCGCACGGGCGGCTCCATCGGCTGGTCGAGGTGGCAGTGGGCGTCGACGCCGCCCGGCGTCACGTAGCGGCCAGCGGCGTCGATCTCCTGCCGGCCGGGCGGCAGGCCGAGGCCGAGCTGCACGATGCGGCCGCCGGCGATGCCGATGTCCGAATCGAAGGTGTCGCTGGCAGTGGCAACGCGGGCGTTGCGCACCACGAGATCGAGGTCGCGGAAGGTCATGGTCTTTCTTTGCTTTTCTGTCTGTGTCAGGTGGTCGGTGGCAGCCGTTCAGGCGTTCGCGTCGAACAGCCGGCCCCAGCCCTTCACCGCGCCCGGCGCGACGCCGACCGTCTTCAGCGCGCGCCAGACCACGGTGGCCACCGAGTCGTAGATCGGGATGCCGAGCTCGCGCTCCATTTCCTCGACCAGCTGCGCGCCGCTCAGGTTCGTGCACATGATGGTGATGGCGTCGGGGCGCTGCTGCGCCACTTCGCGCAGCATGCGGCGCAGCGTGTCGGGCTCGACCTCGCTGAACGAGAAGTTCACCGTGAGGTCCAGGTGGCGCTCGGCCACGCAGTCGATGCCGATGCCCGCGTAGTTGGCGACGATGCGCCGCTGCACGTCCTCGACGTACGGCGACACCAGCCCCAGCGTGCGCGCGCCCTGCGCGGCCAGCAGTTCGTTGAGCGCCAGCACCGAGGTGGTCGCCGGGATGCCGGTGGCCTCGGTGATGCGCGCGCACAGCGCCTGGTCTTTCTCGAAGCCCAGCCAGCTGGCCGAGGTGCCGCTCCAGCAGATGGTGTCGACGCGCGCATCGGCCAGCAGCCGCGCGGCCTCGAGAATCTTGCTGTCGTCGAACTGGTTCAGCGACGCATCGCGCATCGAGATCTCGGTGACGGTGAAGCGCGAGAAATGCGCCGAGACGCCGGGCACGGCCGCGACCATCGCGCTGGTCAGCGGTTCGAGCGCCGTGTTCGAGGACGGCGTGAGCACGCCGATGAGTTTGCGAGAGGTCATGTGATGGACGTCGGGGTGGTTGGCGTCAGACCGGCAGCTTCTTGCTGTAATCGATCAGCATCGTCGAGCAGACGAACAGGCCCGCACCGGCGGCCGTGAACAGCATCAGCGCCATGAAGTACGAGCCCGTGGCCTGCACGATCAGGCCGACCACGATCGGCACGCCGATGCCCGCCACGTTGCCGCCCAGGTTCATCGTGCCGCCCAGGAAGCCGACCCGGGCACGCGTGCCGAGGATCGACGGCACGCACCAGAACAGGCCGCACCAGCGCAGGAAGAACAGCGTGACCGACAGCAGCACGACCACGGCGACCGGGTCCGTGATCCGCGTCACCATGAAGATGGCGATGGTCGCGATGATCGACGAGATGCCGAACAGCGTGCGCAGCACCTTGCTCTGCGACGCGCCGGCCGCCATCCACTTGTCGGCCAGCCAGCCGCCGAACATTTCGCCGACGAAACCCGAGAAGAACATGATGAACACCGCGCCGCCCATCTGCTTGATGTCGAAGCCGTGCACCTTCGACAGGTAGTTGGGCATCCAGGTGAGCAGTCCGTAGAACAGCGCGTTGAAGCACATCCAGCCGAAGAACATGCCCCACACCGAGCGGTAGCGGAAGAAGTCGAGCACGCGGCCGCTGGCATTGGCCGATTCCTTGGCGGCGTCGGCGGCGTGGCTGGCCTCGATGTAGCGCGCCTCGGCTTCGTTCACGTCGGGATGCTGGCGCGGATGGTTGCGGATGTAGCGCCAGGCGAAGTAGCCGGCGATGACGGTGCCGACGCCGGCGATCACGAAGGCCAGGCGCCACGAGCCGAGCACGGCGATCAGCGCCGAGATCAGGATCGCGCCCAGCGCCGCGCCCAGGGGCGCACCGCCGTCGAGCAAGGTGGCGCCGCGCCCGCGTTCGGTCTGCGTCATCCAGATGCCGTTGAGCTTGCCGCCCGCCGGATAGATCGGCGCCTCGGCGGCGCCCAGGCCCAGCCGCATGAGCAGCAGGGGCACCCAGCCGGTGCAGGCCGCGGCGATGGCCTGGAAGAAGCCCCAGCCCACGGTGGCGCCGGCAATGACGACGCGCGGGCCGAAGCGGTCGGCCAACATGCCGCCCGGGATCTGCATCAGCGCATAGGTCCAGAAGAAGGAGCTGAGCAGCAGGCCCTGCACGGCCGGGCCGATGTCGAATTCCTTGGCGATCAGCGGCATGGCCACCGAGAGCGAGGCCCGGTCGATGTAGTTGATCGAGATCAGGAACAACATCATCAGGAAGATCTTCCAGCGCACCTTGGTGGGCTGGAGGGCGGCGTCGGGCGCTGCGGCGGTCGCCTTGGCGCCGTCCGTCATGGTGTTTTGCATCGGTTTGTCTCCTTGCAGTGGCACGGATGCCAGCTTGCAAGGAAACGACCCGGCACGCTGGCGAACTTTGCAGTCGCGGGTCGGGCTGGTCCGGTCCAGTGCACCACCGAGGCTGTGGAGCGGAATTTAGGCTTTGTCGAAATCAACGTCAACATCAATGTTGACAATATTGTTGACGATAATGGCAAACACCTAGGCCGCAGCCCCTTCCCGGGGGATCACGCGGCGTTGGCGGCCGGTGTTTGCGCAAAGTACGCCATGGCCGCCAGCACCCCGCTGCCGGCCACCGGCACGCCCGCCAGCTTGAAACCCATCTCGATGCCGGTCAAGGCAGCCATCAGCGTCAGGTCATTGCAGTCGCCCAGGTGCCCGATGCGGAACATGCGGCCCCGCAGCTTGCCCAGGCCCGCGCCCAGCGAGAGATCGAAGCGCTGGTGGATGAGGCGGCGCAGCGCATCGGCATCGACGCCCTGCGGCGTGATGACGCCGGTCAGCACCGGCGAGTGCACGCGCTCGTCGGCGCACTGCGTCGGCAGGCCCCAGGCCTGCACGGCGGCGCGCACGCCGCGGCCCCAGCGCTGGTGGCGCGCGAAGATCACGGGCAGGCCCTGCTCCAGCACCATGTCCAGCGCCTCGCTCAGGCCGTACAGCAGGTTCGTGCTCGGCGTGTAGGGCCAGTAGCCGCCCTGGTTCATCTCGATGATCTCGTCCCAGGCCCAGAAGGCCTTGGGCAGGCGCGCCGTCTTCGCCACCTCGAGCGCCTTGGGCGACACGGCGTTGAAGCTGATGCCCGGCGGCAGCATGAGGCCCTTCTGCGAGCCGCTGACGGTGACGTCCACGCCCCATTCGTCGTGCCGGTAGTCGGCGCTCGCCAGGCCCGAGATGGTGTCGACCATCAGCAGCGCCGGATGGCCCGCCGCATCGATCGCGCGGCGCACCGCGGCGATGTCGGAGGTGACGCCGGTCGAGGTCTCGTTGTGCACCACGCACACGGCCTTGATGTGGTGCGTGGTGTCCTGGCGCAGGCGCTGCTCGATGAGGTCGGCCTGCACGCCGTGGCGCCAGCTGCGCGGCAGGCCGGTCTCGTCGGTGCCTTCGAGCGCGAGGAACTCGGGCTCCAGGCCGAGCCGGCGCGCCATCTTCTGCCACAGCGTCGCGAAGTGGCCGGTCTCGAACATCAGCACGTGGTCGCCCGGGCTCATCACGTTGACCAGCGCCGCCTCCCAGGCGCCGGTGCCCGACGCGGGATAGACGACAACCGGGTGCCGGGTCTGGAACACCTGCTGCAACCCGCCGATGACCTTCTTGCCCAGCGTGGCGAACTCGGGCCCGCGGTGGTCGATGGTCGGCAGGCTGATGGCCCGCAGGATGCGGTCGGGCACGGGGCTGGGGCCCGGAATCTGCAGGAAGTGGCGGCCGCTGGGGTGGTTGTCGAGCGCGATCATGGGGGTTGTCTCCGTTCTGGATGGGTTGTGGAAATTGCTAGAACTGCACCGACGCGTGGCCGATGCCGGGGAATTCGGCGGTGACGAGGTCGCCCTCGCCCGCTTCGAGAATGCCGACCCAGGTGCCGGTCGTGACCACGGTGCCGGCCGCGACGGTGTCGCCGTGGCGCGTGGCATGGCGCAGCCACGCGGGCAGCACCCAGGCGGGGTCGCCGAGCGAATGCGTGCCGCGGCGCACCACGCTCGCGCGCGCGCCGATGCGCACCTCGCAGGCCTGCGCGGCCCAGTCGCGGGCCACGAACGGCACCCACTCGCCGAGCACCAGCGCGCCGTGCGACTGCAGGTCGGCCAGCTTGCACAGCGCGGGCGCGCCGAGGGCCTCCTGCCAGCGGGAATCGACGATCTCGATGGAGACCGTCATCGCATCGATCAGCGCGCGGGCGCTGTCCGCGTCGAGCTTCGAAGCCAGGGCCGCATCGGCGTCGCGGCCGATGCGCAGCGCGATCTCGGCCTCGATGCCGCGGAGGTGGAGCGGCCAGTCGCCGGCCGTGGCCGGGCTGGTCCAGACGCCGCGCGGCGGCAGCGGCGCATGCGTCAGCACGGCATCGCGCGACGGGCCGCCGGCCTTCCAGTACCGGGGCGGCGCCACACCGAACCAGCCAAGCGACTGCGCCACCTGCTGCTGTACGGCGTAGGCCTCGTCGGCCTGCGCGAGCCCTCCGGCCACGCTGGCCGCCGGGCACGCGACGTGCGCGCCGCGCGCACGCACCAGCGCCTGCGCGACCGCGTCGATCGTTGAATGGGACATATCGGGTTCCTCCAGTGATCCCAGGAAAGACATTCAGAAGCGCGCGTGCAACGGCGCGAGCCCCTTCACTTCCGCCCGCACGGCCGTGCCCTGCGAGGCGAACAACATGCCGGTGCATGAACCGGTCGTCACGACCTGGCCGGCCCGCAGGCCTTCGCCCCGGGCCGCGCCTTCGTTGGCCAGCCACACGAGCAGCCCACCGACGTCGGGGTGCGTGTGCTCCCCGACCGTGTGGGCGACGACCTGCGCGTCGAAATGCATCACGACCTCGGTCTGCGCGAGGTCGAGCCACGACCGCTCGAAGGGCGCGGGCTCGCCGAGCACGAGGCCGCCGTGGCACAGCAGGTCGGCCAGCAGCGCAGAAGGGCTGGCGTCGAGCCAGTCGATCAGCCGGGTCTCCGCCACCTCGATCACGGGCTGCACCGCGTCGATGGCGTCGGCGACCTCATCGCGCGTGTAGGGCAACGCGCGCGGCGGCAGGTCGGCGCCGAGGCGGAACGCGAGTTCGGCCTCGACGCCGCGCAGATGCCATGCCCCGCCGACCAGCGCCGCGCCGCCGGGCACCAGCCCTTCGGCCGGGAGCGGCGCGCACACGGGCTCGCGGCCCGGCGCGCTCGCGCCGACCTTCCAGCCGCCGACCGCACCGAGCGCCGCCAGCGTCGCGTCCTGGATGGCGTAGGCGGCGCGCCGGTCGTGCGACGGCAGCAGCGCCGACATCACGCGCCGCCCGTCGCGCCGCGCGCGGCACAGCGCCTGCGCGGCCTCGGCCGGCGCGAGCTGCGCCGCCACGGCCTCGGCCAGCGTCACAACGCGGGGAAGCGCCGCCACGGATGGGCCTGTTCGAACGAGCGCGCGAGCGCGAGCAAGGCGTCGTCCGCCCCTTCGCGCGCCACGAGCTGCACGCCGACCGGCAGCGGTCCCGCAAAGCCGCACGGCAGCGCGATGGCGGGCAGGCCCACGGCGTTCGCGAAGCCGGCGAACACCGCATGGCCGCGCGGGCCGACCTCGCGCCCGTCGATGCGCGTGGGATGCGTCTCGCCAGCGGGCCAGGGCAGCGCGGCGGCGGCGGGCGTGAGCAGGAAGTCGTAGCGGTCGAACAGCTGCGCCAGCGTGTTGCGCAGCCGCTCGGCCTCGTACAGCAGCTCGAACAGCTCGCTCGCGCTGGCCTTGCGGCCGCTCTCGGCGTTCGCCTGCATCGCGGGGCCGAACAGCGACGCGTCGAAGGGCCGGCTCGACAGCTCCTGCGGATGCGCCACCAGCCAGGCCAGCCCGACCTGCGCCAGCAGCGGCCAGCGCTGGTTGACCGCCTCGGCGATGCCGAAGTCCTGCGCCGTCGTCACCTCGTGGCCGAGTGCGGTCATGTGCCGCGCAGCCGCTTCAGTGAGCGCCGCGATCTGCGGATCGACCGGGTGATCGCCGAAGCGCGGAATGAAGAGAATGCGCGCGCGCTGCGGGCCCGCGCCCTCCTCCACCGGCCGGTCGCCGATCACCTGCATCACCGCCGCCACGTCGGCCACGCTGCGCGCGATCGGGCCCGCGACTTCGAAGCCCAGGAAGATCGGCGGCAGCCCGTCGCCGCGCGGCACGCGGGCGCGCGAGGGCTTGAAGCCCACGAGGTTGGTGTGCGAGGCCGGCCGGCGGATGGAGCCGCCGCCGTCGGTGCCCAGCGCAATGGGGCAGCCGCCCGCGGCCACCAGCGCCACTGCGCCGCCCGACGAACCGCCGGGCGTGAGCGCCGGGTCCCACGGGTTGCCGGTGGGGCCGAACACCGGGTTGTCGGTGTAGCCCTGCATCGTGAACTCGGGCACGTTGGTCTTGCCGAAGATCACGGCGCCGGCCTCGCGCAGCCTGGCCACGGGCAGCTCGTCGCGCTCGGCCAGCACACCGGCCAGCGCGCGGCTGCCCCAGTGCGTCGGCAGGCCGCGCACCTGCAGGTTGTCCTTGATGGTGACGGGCACGCCGTCGAGCGCGCCCAGCGCCCGGCCGCTGCGCCAGCGCGCGGTGCTCTGCTCGGCGGCGTGCGTGGCGCCTTCGCTGTCGAGCGTGATGAGCGCGTTCAGCCGCGGGTTGACCTCGGCGCTGCGCTGCAGGCAGGCATGCAGCGCGTCGGTCGGGGTGAACGACGCATCGCGAAAGCCTGCGGCGAGCTCGGTCGCGGTGAGTTGCCAGAGCGATGGCATACCGGGCTACTTGAGACCGACCACCGGGCCGACGACCTGCTTCCAGGTGGCCGAGCACTTGTCGTAGGACTTGTCGCAGAGTTCGCTCCAGATCGGCAGCGACACCGTGGTCAGCGCGTCGCGGATCATCTGCTGGTCGCCCGGCTTCACCGGCACGTCCTTCATCGCGAACTTCTTGACGGTCTTGCACGGCTCCTTGCCGACATTGCAGCGCGAGGCATCGTCGAACAGTTCCTTCGAATAGCCCCACACCTCGGTCTCGAACTTGCGGAAGGCCTCGGTGAGCTTCACCTTCTGGTCGGCGCTCAGCGCGTTCCACTTCTGCAGGTTGATCGCGTACGCGTTGAGCGCGATCTGGAAGCCGATCGGCATGAAGTGCGTGGTGACCTCGGGCCAGCCGGCCGAGTTGGCCGAGCTCGGGCCGGTGATGGCGCAGTCGGTCACGCCGCGCTCCAGCGCCTGCTGCGTCTCACCGAAGGGAATGGTCACCGGGATGCCGCCGAGCTTCTCGATGAACTTGGCGAGCGACTGGTCGTACACGCGCACCTTCTTGCCTTTCAGGTCGGCCAGGCCGCCGATCGCCACCTTGCAGAACACCACCTGCGGGCCAAAGGGATAGATGCCCAGCAGCTTGCCGCCGTGGCGCTCCTGCAGCCGCTTGTCGAAGGCCTCACGGTAGGCATCGACCACCTTGCGCGCCACCTCGTAGTCGGTCGACAGACCCACGATGTCGGGGCCGAGGAAGAAGGGCTCGTCGCGCGACACCTGTGCCAGGCGCAGAGTGACGATGTCGAACAGACCCGACTTCAGCACGCGCAGGCCGTCGGCGTCCTTCACGCCCAGCACGTCCATCGGCTTGTAGTCGGCGTCGATGGCCAGCCCCGTGTTCTTCGCGAAGTTCTCGAAGAAGGGCTGCTCCTTGGTCTGCTGGATCAGCCCGGTGGCCACCAGGTTGCCGGCCACGCGCAGGCGGGCGTTGTCCGCCTGCGCCGGCAGTGCCAGCGCGAGGGTCGCTGCGATCAGCGGGAGAACGAATTTCAGTTGCATGCCTGACTCCTTGAAAGGTTGAAAGGTGATTCGAGAGCGGGAGAAAAAAGTACCGTCACTTGCCGAACAGCAGGTTCGGCAGGTAGGTCGCGATCCAGGGGTTGTGGATCAGGATCGCGGTCATCACGACCATGGCGACGAAGAAGGGCAAGGTGCCCTGGAACACGTCGTTGATCGAGCCTTCGCCACGCACGCCCTGGATCACGTAGAGCGTCATGCCGATCGGCGGGCTGATCAGCGAGATCTCGCACATCAGCACCATGAAGACGCCGAAGAACACGGGGTCGATGCCCGCGGCCTGCACGATGGGGAACACCACCGGCAGCGTGCCGACCAGCATCGGCATGGTCTCCAGCGCGATGCCGAGCACCAGGTACAGCGCTGCCAGCATCCACAGCAGCATGATGGGCGACACGTCGGCCGACTTGATGAGGCTGGCCAGCGCCTGCGGCACGCCCAGCATCGAGAGCACGAAGTTCAGGTACAGCGCCGCCACCAGGATCAGCGCCGTCATCGCGGTGAGCCGCATGGTCGAGCGGAAGCACTCGTGCAGCATCGAAACGTTCAGCTTGCGGTAGCCCGTAGCAATAGGCAGGCAGACGATCACGCCCAGCGCCGCGCTTTCGGTGACGGTGGCCCAGCCCGTGTAGATGCCGCCCATCACCACCGCGAACACGGCCAGCGGGCCCAGCAGGTGCACCGAGTGGCGCAGCTTCTCCGCCAGCGCGGTGCGGCCCTCGCGGATGCCCGCCACCGACGGGCGCCAGACGCAGATCGCCAGGATCGTGAGCAGGAACAGCACCGTCATGATCGCGCCGGGCAGGATGCCGGCCATGTACAGCCGCGCCGCCGAGGTGTTGGTCATCGAGCCGTAGATGATGAAAGCCACCCCGGGCGGAATCAGGTTGCCCAGGCTGGCGCCGGCGGCGATGGTGCCCAGCACCATGCGCTGGTCGTAGTTGCGGTTCTTGAAGGCGGGCAGCGCCACGGTCGAGATCGTTGCCGCGGTCGCCACCGACGAGCCCGACACCGCGGAGAACAGCGCCGAGGCACCGATGTTGGTGTGCAGCAGCCCGCCCGGCATGCGGTTGAGCCACTGGCCCAGCGACTGGTACATCTTGTCGGTGGCGCCGCCGCGCATCAGGATCTCGCCCAGCAGGATGTACAGCGGGATCGACAGCAGCAGGTAGTCTTCGCCGGCGGCCCAGAGCTGCTCGCCGACGGCGTTGATGGCGGGCATGCCGAAGTGGATCAGCGACCCGAGCAGGCCGACGACCAGCATCGTGGTCGCGACATGGAAGCCCAGGAACATCAGGCCCAGCATGATGGCCAGGCCGGCCAGGATTTCGAGCGGCCCGATCACGAGGCGACTCCGGTGGCGTTGGCCACGGTGGCGGCAGCATGTTCGGCCGGCGGCTGCGCCGGACTCTTGATCTGGACCTCGGTCTCGGCCTCGATCTCTTCCTCGAGCGTCTGCGGCCCGAAGCGCTCGTTGAGCTCGCCCGTGCGGCGTCGCACGAACAGGCGCAGCGCATCGAAGGCCGCCCAGGCCGCGACCAGCGCGAACATCAGGTAGCCGCCGAGCCAGATCGATTGCGGAATCCACATCGGCGTGGCGAGCGGCGTGGCGGCCGTGCTTTGCAGCTCGATGCTCTCGACCACGACGTTGTAGCCGCGCCAGAGGCACAGCACCGCCAGCGCCGCGAGGCTCACCATCGCGAGCATGTTGAGCAGCGCGCGCGTGCCGACCGAGAAGCGCGACAGCAGGAAGTCGACCCGCGTGTGGCTGCGCGTGATCAGCGTGTAGGCGAAGCCGAAGGCGCCGACGATGCCGTAGGTGTACGAGCCGATCTCGTCGATGCCCTGCAGGCTGAACGAGAACACCTTGCGGCCGAGCATTTCGACGCAGGTCATGACGGACAGCGCGATCAGCCACCAGCCGCAGGCGATCACGGTCCAGTCGCAAACCCGCGTCAGCGTTCGGCTGATGCCGTGCTGTGGAAGCAATGTTTTCATGGTTTTGTGCAAGGAGGTACGGTTGAAGGGCAAGCCATTGGAGCGCGCGCCGCACGCGCGCAGCGGACTATCCCGCTGCTCGGGACGGTCGGAAAAACGGCTTAGGAATCAAGCACTTGGCGCGCTGCGCCAGTGGAATGCGCGCGCCTCAGCGGGCGCGCCCGCCGTAGGCGGCGGTGATCTCGTCGGCGGCGGCGCGCACGGTGGCGCCCAGGTGCGGGAAGTCGGTGCTCTTGATGCGCTGCGTCGGGCCGACCAGCGAGATCGCCCCGAAGGGCTGGCCGTGCTCGTCGCGGATGGCGGCGGCAATGCAGCGCAGGCCGACGGCGTTCTGCTCGTCGTCGATCGCATGGCCCGCGCGGCGCACTTCGCCCAGCGTTTCGTGCAGCCGCGAGGCGCGCGCGATCGTGTTGTTGGTGAGCTTGGGCAGGCCGTAGGTGCGCAGGTACTGCAGCACGTCGTCTTCCGACATCGCCGCCAGGATCGCCTGCCCCATCGCGGTGCCATGCAGCGGCGCACGGAAGCCCGGCTTGCCGATGGCGCGCATGAGTTCGCGGCTCTCGACCTGCGTGACGAACACGATGTCGCCCAGGTCGGCGATGCCCAGGTTGATGCTCTCGCCCGTGCTGTCGCGCAGCCGGCGCATCACCGGCAGCGCCAGGTGCGCGATGCGGCGGCGGCGCCCGAAGGCGGCGCCCACCGAGAAGCAGCGCACGCCCACGTACCAGAGGTTCGTCTCGCGATCGAACTGCACGAAGCGCCGCTGCTCGAGCGTGGTGAGCAGCCGGTGCGCGGTAGACGACGACAGGCCCGTGTGCGCCGCGATGTCGACCAGCCGGAAGCCTTCGTCGTCTTCAGCCAGAAGTTCGAGCAGCTGCATGGCGCGCGTGAGCGACTGCACGGTGCTGTCGTTGTCGCGGTCGATGCGGGTGACCTTGGGGGCCTTGGCGGAGGTGCGCGGCGAGCTGGCTGTCATGGCGTGCCTTGTGCAAATTGCGTGCCATCCGGCCTGCCCGTCCGGCTCGCGATCTGGCCGCCGATGGTCTGCGACAAACGTTCTGTCAACCACGGTGTTTGCACCAATGTCGACATTTCTTGATACAGCGATCACCCGATGCGCCCCGCATGCGTGCATCGCGCTCGCTCCCACGGTGCGCCCGCGCGCGCGGCAGTGCCCTACCATCGCGGGCATCTTCTTCCCGCCCGCACCGGTCACACGGATGCCATGATGCCCAGCGATCTCCCGCGTTTCTTCGGCTTCGGCGCTTCGCGCGCCACCCCACGCGGTGTGATCAGCCTGCTGAACCGCTACCAGCGCGCGCTGCTGTACGTGGGCGGCGCCGTCACCTCGCTCGTGCTGCTGGCCGCCACCGGCGTGATGCTCTCGTCGCAGGTGCGCGACTACGTCGCCGAGCGGCAGGCCGAGTTCAATGCGCGCAAGGCGCTGCTTCACCTCGAACTCTTCGTGCGCCAGGGCTCGGCGCGGATCAACATCTTTCACGAGGAAGGCGCCTGGGAGCGGCGCGCACGCGCGCCGCAGTCGCTGGTCGACGCCTTCGCCGCGCACGAGGGCCGGCTGGTGCTGCCCAGCAACAAGGACTTCCCGCCGATGCTGCTGCTGGGCGACCTCTCGGCGCAGCGCCCGGCCGACAGCTTCGCGCAGTACCTCGGGCTGGCCGAAGAGGTCGGCTACCGCTCGGCGGCCTACACGAAGACGCTGACGCTGCACTCCAGCTACTTCTACGCGCCCGACCTGCGCTTCCTGGCCGTGGTGCCGGCCCCCGCCGCGGCCGACCTGTTCGAACGCCACGGCGCGCGCAGCACCGAAGACCTGCTCCAGCGCATCGCGCCGCCCGAGCTCGGCGACCTGAGCGACCCGGCCGTCGTCGCCCGCCTGCGCGACAGCGGCACGGCCGTGTGGCTGCCGCCGGCCGTGAGCCCCTTCACCGGCGAGACGGTGCTGCGGCTGGCGCAGCCCGGCTTCCACGACGGCAAGCCCTTCGTCGTGCTGGTGAACGACTACCCGCTGGACATCATCACCGCGCACCTGTCGAACGAGCGCCACGACGAGGCCTCGATGTTCGTGGACCCGTCAGGCCGGGTGATCGCCGAGACGCACGGCCCCAGCGGCACCGAGGGCCTGCAGGCGCGCGCGCTGCAGCTCTCGCAGCCATCGCTGGCCGCGAACGGCGCCACGCTGCAGTACCGCGATGGCCTCTTCACGCTGCGCGCTCCGATCGCCGACGCCAACTGGACCTACCTCTACGCCTTTTCGTGGCGCACCATCGCGTCCGAGCTGGGCCTGCGGCTGGCGCTCTACGCGGGCGCCATGCTGCTGCTCATCGCCTTCGTCTGGGCCGCGCTGCTCTTGCTCGATCGCAAGGTGTTCCGGCCTGGCTATGCGCGCTCCCAGCGCATCGTGGAGAGCGAGAACCTCAACCGCACCATGGTCGCGACCACGCCCTCGGGCCTGGCGCTGCTGCGCTACCCCTCGGGCGAGGTGCTGCTGCAGAACCAGGTGATGCAGGCCTGCACCGACAACGCGCGGCCCGAAGACCCGCCCCTGCCGCAGCGCCTGCTGCGCCTGTACGACGACGCCCCCGGCGCTCCCGAATGGCTGCCCGACCTGGAACTGCCCGTGACGCTGGCCAGCGGCGAAGTCACCGAGCTGCTCGTGAGCGTGGTGCGCACCAAGTACCAGGGCAGCGACGTGCTGCTGTGCAACTTCTCCGACATCACGACGCGCAAGAACGCCGAGCGTGCACTGGAAAGCGCGCGCGAAGCCGCGCACCAGGCCAATCATGCGAAGTCGGCCTTCCTGGCCATGATGAGCCACGAGATACGCACGCCGCTGAACGCGATCATGGGCAACCTCGAGCTGCTGCAGCGCTCACCGCTGTCGGCCGCGCAGAACGAGCGGCTCGGCGCCGTGACGTCGTCGTCGACCGCGCTGCTGGGCATCATCAACGACATCCTCGACTTCTCGAAGATCGAGTCGGACCAGATGCGGCTGGAGTCGATCCGCTTCGACCTCGCGGACACGGCGCGGCAGGTGATCGCCGTCTTCACGCCGCTGGCGCAGGCCAAGCGCCTGGCGCTCGATTGCGTGATCGACGACGCCCTCGCCCCGCACCACCTCGGCGACCCGACGCGCCTGCGCCAGCTGCTCATGAACCTGCTGAGCAACGCCATCAAGTTCACCGACACCGGCGACGTGCTGCTCGAGGTCTACCTGAAGGACGACGCCGACCCCGCCTCGCCGGTGGTGATTGGCGTGAGCGACACCGGCATCGGCATGACGGCGGCGCAGCAGAAGGCGTTGTTCGAGCCCTTCACGCAGGCCGACAGCAGCATCGCGCGCCGCTTCGGCGGCACCGGCCTGGGGCTGGCGCTGTGCCGCCGGCTGGCCGGGCTCATGGATGGCGACATCCAGGTGGTGAGCTCGCCGGGCAAGGGCAGCACCTTCCTGGTCACGCTGCCGCTGCCGGCCGCGCCCGCCCTGCCCCCACGCGCGCCCGCACCGCCGGCCACGGGCGCCGACACGGCCGCGCCGACGGCCCACATCCTCGTGGTGGATGACCATCCAGCCAACCGCGAGCTGGTGAAGATGCAGCTCGAGGCGCTGGGCTACACCTCCGACCAGGCCTCGGGCGGCCTGCAAGCGCTCGACCTGTTCGCCCGGCGGCGGCACGACCTCATCATCACCGACATCAACATGCCGGGCATGGACGGCTACACGCTGGCACGCGCACTGCGCGCGCAGGGCTCGCGCGTGCCCATCGTGGCGCTCACGGCCGACGTCGCGGTGCGCGAACGCGAGCGCTGCGAATCGGCAGGCATCGACACCGCGCTGATCAAGCCCATCCTGCTCGACACGCTCGACCAGACCGTGCGGCAGCTGACCCTGCGCGACCCCGACGCCGCGCCATCGGCCGTCGCCCGGCGGCAGGACATCGCGCAAGGCACCCTGCCCGCGTCGGTGCACCGGCCGCTCGCGCAGTCGCTGGCCGATACCGCGGCGGCCATCCGCGCGGCGCTGGACGCCGGCGACAGCGCCGCGCTCGGCGCCGGGCTGCACTCGCTGCGCGGCGCCTTCGCGCTGATCCACGAAGCCGGGCTCGCCGCCGATTGCGTCGCGATGGAAACGCAGCTGCATGACGCAGACCTGCCCGCGCTGGCGCAGGCCTTCGAACGCTTCGAACCGGCGGCGCGCGCCGCGCTCGCACGCCGGGCGCCCGAGGGCGCGGCCGCGGCCTGAAGCCGCCCGGGTCCGAACCCGTTTTCGGACCCGATCCGATCCGCCGGCGCCCCCGGTCCTAGCCCTTCGGGCCCCGCGTCTTACAAATTAGGACGGGTCCTATGCATTGGCGGCCCGCTATCGGATCAGGCCGCTTAACGCAGGACCGACGTCCTCCTAAAGTCCAGTCATCCCCTGCTGGCACCGCCCGAGGCACCCGCCACCGGCCCCTTTTTCAGACGTCCCCGACGCCGGGGGCTGGGCGTTCGACAGCAGCCCTTCCTGCACGCGGCGCGCGCAGGTCCGATCCCTCTGTGTTCCACAGGTCCGCCATGAAGCCGTTCAATCTCCGCGTCCTGATCGCGGACGACCATCCCGCCGTTCGCATCGGCATCGAGAGCACGCTGCGCGAAAGCCAGGCGGTCACCGTCGTGGGCGCCGCGCGCGACTCCACCGAGATGATGGAGATGCTCAAGCAGCACGACTGCCAGATCCTGGTGTCCGACTACGCCATGCCCGGCGGCCTGCACGGCGACGGCATCGCGCTGTTCGCGCTGGTGCGCCAGCGCTACCCGCGGCTGAAGATCGTGGTGATGACCATGCTGGACAACCCCGGCATCATCCATTCGCTGCTGGACATCGGCGTGCCCTGCATCCTGAACAAGGCCGACTCGGTGAGCCACCTGCTGCCGGCCGTGCATGCGGCCTACGCGAGCGGACGCTACCTGTCGCCCAGCATGGCGGAGATCGCCGCGCGCACCGCGCCGCACCGCACCGACACCCAGCCACACGCCATGCTCTCCAAGCGCGAGCTCGAGGTGGTGCGCATGTTCGTGTCAGGCCTCACGGTGACGGAGATTGCCGAGCGGCTGCACCGCAGCAAGAAGACCATCAGCACGCAGAAGGGCTCGGCCATGGCCAAGCTCGGCATCCTGCGCGACATGGACCTCGTGCGCTACGGCATGGAGACGGGGCTCATGAGCACCTCGGCGGCCCCGCCGCCGCCACCGCCGGGCCTGCCGGCGTTGCCCTGGCCCTGAGGCCACATGCGGGTCAGCCTTGCGGCGCGCCCGTCACCGTGGCCGTCAGGCCGTTTTCGAGCGCGTAGCGCAGCAGGTCAACATCGCGCTCGATGCCCAGCTTTTCCATCGCCTTGGTCTTTTGCGTGCTGATGGTCTTCTTGCTGCGATGCAGCTGCTCGGCGATCTCGTTGATCGTGAGCCCCGACGCATACAGCCGCACCACCTCCGACTCGCGCTGGCTCAGCACGCCCGCGGCGTTGCGGCTGCGCACCTCCCAGTCGATGGAGCGCACCACCGCGTCCATGGTCGGCGAGTAGTACGTGCCGCCGGTGCGGGCGGCGTGGATGGCGGGAATGAGGTGCGCCACCGCATCCGATTTGCTCACGATGCAGCGGATGCCGCTGGACACCAGCGAGTGCAGCACCGCCGGGTTGTCGAGCATGGTCATCACCACGATCTGCGTGTCGGGAAAGCGCCGCTTTACCAGCTTGAACAGCGGCACGCCGTCGCCGAACTCGCCGGCCGGCATCGCGTAGTCGGACACCAGCACGTCGCAGGGCGTGGTCTCCAGCAGCGCCATGAGCCCGGTCGAGTTGGCCGCCTCGCCCACCAGCGTGAGGGTCTCGACCGACGCCAGCTCGTGCCGGACCCCGGCCAGCATGCCGGGATGGTCGTCGGCCAGAACGACGCGGATTTCGAAGCGGTCCATTGCCATTGTTTTTTCCCTTTCGCTTGCCGGCGTGGCCGGCGGACGAGGGTCCGGGCGCTGCGCCGGGGCATCTTACCCGCCGGTCTTGCGCGGGCGGGGACGCGGCGCGCAGGTGAACGGCTCAGGCCGTTTCGGTGGGCGGCGCCGCGGCAGCGGGCTGCGAAGCGCGCGCGCCCGAGGCCGACAGCATGTCGCCCGGGAAGGCCTGCGCGATGGCCTGGAGTGCTGCATGCGCGGCTTTCTTGCCGGCGTCGTCCGAGGTCCGGTAGGCGCGCAGCAGCGACACCTCCTCGCGGCTCGCTGCTCATCGTGCTGGCCGCGGGCCTCGTGCTGTACAACGCCGCCGCCAATGCGCTCGCGAACCTGCGCACCACGCTGGCCGCGCACAGCGCGCAGATGCAGCTCGACATCGAAGAAAAGCAGGCGGCGATGCGCCGCGGCGTGGTGAATGCCGAGCTGCTCTGGAACAGCCAGGCCCCGCCGGCCGCCGGCACGCTGGAGGCCTTCGTGCGCGACGGAGGCCAGGTGGTCCTGCAGGCCGGGGCGCAGCTGACACCCGCCATCGCAGCCGTCGACCCCGCCGGCACCCCTGACCTGCACGCGTTCGCGCCCTACCTGGGCATGCTCGAAATGCAGGCCTACAGCGTCACCGCCGTCGCACAGCTGCGCAATTCGCCGCTGGGCGCCTACGCCTACACCCCCGACCACCGCCTGCTCACGCTGATGCCCGCGCCCAAAGGCGGCCTGCAGGGCGTGCTGGCCCGCACCGGCCTGCCGGACACCGCCGCGCTCATCGCGCGTCTGAGCTACGACATCGGCGACCTCGCCGGCGACCCGGCGCTTGCCGCGCAGTGGCGCACGCAGCGGCGCGTCGCCTGGCAGCCGCCGGCGCCCGACCTGCTGGCACCGGGGGCATCGCCCTTCAAGCTGGTGCAGCCCGGTTTCGACATGCAGGGTCGTCCTTTCATGGTGTTCGTGAGCATTGGCGCGGCGTGCTGCGCGCCCTGCGTGAAGTGGCACCCGAGGCTGCGGGCCAGCGCGAGGTCGTGCTCGCCGTCGACGCCCTTCACGAGCAGTGTCGCGTGCTGTTCGCGCGCCATCGCGATCACGCTCGCCAGGATGTGGCGGGCATGCGGGTTCTCGCGCGCCTGTGCCAGCTGGCGTGCGTCGATCTGGAGCTCGCTGAACGGCACCTTGAACCAGCGGCTCAGGGTCGAGTCGCCCTGGCCGAAACGGTCGATGGCGCAGTGGAACCCGCGCAGCCGCAGGTGCGCGACCGCACCGGCCAGCACCTCGTTGCAGCGCGCGCCGCCGTCCTCGGCGATCTCCAGCACGAGCTGGTCGGCGGCCATGCCGGCGCGTTCGGCCTGCTCGGCCACGCCCTGCGCCCAGGACACCGAGGCGGCCACCGACGCGGGCACGCGCACGCCCAGGCGCAGGCCGTGGTCCTTGTGCATGTAGCCGAGCAGTTCGAAAGCGCACTCGAGCATGCGTTGCACCAGCGCGTCGTGCAGGCCGGCCTGCGCAATGGCGGGCAGGAAGTCGGCCGCGGACAGCCAGGTGTCGTCGGGCCGGTACCAGCCCGGCTGCAGCTCGGCGCCGCGCAGCACGCCCGTGCGCGCGCAGTGCCGAGGCTGGAAGTGGGCGGCGATCTGGCGCGTGGCCAGCGCCTCGCGCAGGACTGCTTCCGTGAACGCCGGTGCGCCGCCGCTCGCGGGCGGCGCACTGCCGCGCCGCAGCCCGGCCCGGTGGCGCCGTTCGCGCGCCATGGCCTGCGCCGCCGACGCCATCGTGACCATGGTGCGCGGCTTGGCGATGGCCGAAAGCACACGCGCGCCACGGGCCCTGGCATAGTCTTCTGCGGCCTGCAGGATGCGCGGCGGCTGGGCGCTCATGAGCACCAGCGCGGCGGGGCTGCCGGCCTCGACCACGGCATCGATCATCTGCAGGCCCGTGACTTCGGGCGTGTCGATGTCCACCACCAGCAGGTCGTGGCGCCGGTGCTGTACCGCCTCGACAAAGCCATGGCCGCTGCGCGTCACGTCCACGCGGGGAATGCCGGCGTGGCGCATGAAGGTGGCCAGCGCGAAGCCGGTGCGTTCGACCTGGTCGATCACGAGTGCGTTTCTGATCATGGCGAGCCTTGGCGGGGGAAGAGGATGTTCTGCATCTTCCCGGGGGCGGCAAGAATCCCCCATCGGCCCAGTCCGAAACTCGCGGCCGATTCCGTAGGACTTCGGCTGAACCCTGTTGCCCCGCAGCAACTGTTGCCAATCCTGAGCAAGGCCGCATCTGGCGGTACGATGCGCGGAATCGAATCGACCGACATTCCACCCCACTTCGCCTGCCGCAAAGGAGCCTCGATGGCCGGACCTTCCCCCACCTTGACGCGCGGCACCACCTCGCTGGACAAGACCCTGAAAAAGAGCGAACAGGTGGCCGCCGATGTGCAGCGCGCCTCGGACAACCTCGCCGTCGTGAGCACCGTGCTGGAACAGGAACTGCCGGACGAGGTCCAGGTCGGCGAGGTGGCGCAGGCCATCGAGCACACCAGCCAGCTCGAGGAAAAACTCGCCCAGTCGGCCGAGAAACTGGCCGAAGTGAATGCGGCGCTGAGCGAGGAAATCGAGAAGCGCCTCGAAGTGACCGCCGAGCGCGACGAGAGCCAGGCGCTGGCCGAGCAGCTCAAGGCGCGCATCCGCACCCAGGCGACGTCGGACAAGCGCTGATCGCCGTTGTTTCCGCACGGTTTGCGTGCGTCGTTCTCCCTTCTCCTACGCGGAGACCGCTTGCGTCACGCTACGCTATTGGTTCACACATCAAAACCGCGGCATGGCCCTCATCACGTTCCTCGTCGAGGACAACAAGACCATCAGGGACAACCTGGTCCCGGCCCTCGAGGACCTCGTCAACGGCCATGTCGTCGGCTATGCCGAAACCGAATCGGGCGCCCTCGCCTGGCTCGCCGCCCACCCCGATGCCTGGCAACTGCTCATCGTCGACCTGTTCCTCAAGGAAGGCTCCGGCCTGGGCGTGCTGTCGGGCTGCCGCGAGCGCGGCCCGCACCAGCGGGTCGTGGTGCTGAGCAACTACGTCACCCCCGACATCCGCACGCGCTGCCAGGCACTGGGCGCCGACGCAGTGTTCGACAAGTCGCGCGACCTGGACGCCTTCATCGAGTACTGCAACGCGGACCGCCCCTCGGGCATGGCCGCGCTCTGAAGGCAGGCCCGCGCAACGGCTGCGCGCACCCCTGAATTAAAAAAGGGCCCGAGGGCCCTTTTTTAATGGAACGACCCGGTGAAGGGTCGTTGGCTGCAATGCGATCAGCGCACCACGGCGATCTGCGTGCGCACGCCACCCTTGTAGGTGAAGAGCGTCAGCGCGCCGTTCTTGATGTCGCCCTTTTCGTCGAAGGCGATCGGGCCGGTCACGCCCTTGTATTGCACCTTGCCGACTTCAGCCAGGTACTTTTCCGGGTCGGACGAGCCGGCCTTGGCCATGGCTTCGGCCAGCACGTTGACCGCGTCGTACACGTACGGTGCGTAGATCTGCACTTCGACGCCGTTCTTGGTCTTGAACTTGGCCTTGAAGTCTTCCAGCGGCTGCTTGAAGTCGCCGTCGACACCGCCGGCTTCGGCGCAGACCACCATGTCTTCACCGATGGCGTCGCCTGCCAGCTTCGGCAGTTCGCCGGTGCACAGGCCGTCGCCGCCCATGAACTTGACGTTCAGGCCGAGCTGCTTGACCTGCTTGAGCATCGGGCCGCCCACGGCGTCCATGCCGCCGAAGAACAGCACGTCGGGCTTGGCAGCCTTCAGCTTGGTCAGGATGGCGTTGAAGTCGGTCGACTTGTCGGTCGTGAACTCGTGGCCCACGATGGTCGCGCCGGCGGCCTTGGCTGCCTTCTCGAACTCTTCGGCAACGCCCTGGCCATAGGCCGTGCGGTCGTCGATCACGGCGATGTTCTTGCCCTTGAGCGTTTCGACGGCGTACTTGCCGAGCGTGCCGCCCAGCTGCGTGTCGTCAGCCACCACGCGGAACGTGGTCTTGAAGCCCTGGCGGGTGTACTTGGGGTTGGTGGCCGACGGCGAGACCTGCGGAATGCCGGCGTCGCTGTACAGCTTGGAAGCGGGGATCGTGGTGCCCGAGTTCAGGTGACCGACGATGCCGTTGACCTTTTCATCGACCAGCTTCTGGGCGACGGCGGTGCCTTGCTTCGGATCGCCAGCGTCGTCTTCGGGAACCAGCACGAACTTGGCAACCTTGTCGCCGATCTTGAAGCCCTTTGCATTCAGGTCTTCGATGGCCATCTTGGCACCGAGCTCGTTGTCCTTGCCGAGGTGGGCAATGGGACCGCTGGTCGGGCCGACGTGGCCGATCTTGACGACCAGGGCATCAGCAGGAGGCGCAGCAGGGGCCGGGGCCGCAGCCGTGGGTGCCGGCGTCGCCGCAGGCGCGGCAGCTTCTTCCTTCTTGCCGCAAGCCACGAGCGTGAGTGCAGCCAGTGCGACCGCAGTCCATTTCAATTGCATGAGAACCTCCAGAACTTGGATGAAAAGATATAAAAACCGGTCGTTCGATCCGGGCGTTCAGACCTCGCAAGTTTCGCGCCGCAGACCAGCGGCACCCTCACGCCTTTCCGACCTGCGGCGCAGTTTAGCCGAGGATTTATGCGCCGGAAGTTGGCGTAGACCCTGTGTTTTCCCCTGTGTTTTCACAGAGTTCAGCGGCCATGGATTCGATGACGAGCGCACGCAGCACGGCCTCGATTTCGCCGCGCAGACGCGGCACCATTTCGTCGAGCTGATGCTGAACGGCAGCTGACACGGCGTCGCTCAATCGCTCCTCCAGCGACAGGTCGACGCGCTGCAGGACGCGGTGCAGCAATTGCTCTTCGAGGCTGACGATTTCGGCCGGCGTGAGCGACACCGACGGCGGCAACGCCACGGCGCTCGCAGGGTCCGGCGGCGGGGGCTGCGACACCGGCGCACCCGTGGGTCGCACCGTCTCGGCGACCGGCACGGGCTCGGCCGGGATCTCGAGCACGGTCGTCAGCGTCGGGACGAACCGGGGCGGCGTGCGCAGCGTGCTGGCCATCAGGAAGCGCTCCTTGCGAAATCGTGCGGCTGGATCGTGTAGCCCCGGTCGGCGTAGTGGCGCCAGCGGGTGCGGCCGACCTGCCGGTCGTTCGCCTCGTCGCTCACGATGTCGATCATGCGTTCGAAGCGCTCGAAGCCGGCCGGCACCTCGAGGCCGAGGTTGACCAGCATCTCGCGGTGCGGCAGCGAGGCCGCGTCCCCGCCTTCGACGCACAGGATGACGGGCGAGCGCGCCACCACATGGGCCGGCGCATCGGCGCGGCAGTGCGCGACGAAGTCGACCGGCGACAGCTGCCAGAGCGCGGCATCGACCGTGTCGAGCGCGCGCGCATCACCCACCACCACCACGCGCAGGCCGCGTGTGCTCACGGCCTTGCGAACCAGCCGGCAAGCGTAGGTGAGCTTGTCCGGCGCGTTGTAGTGAAAGCCGATGTCGGTCACTGCGCGGACCGGGCCTTTCGGGCCGGCTTGGCCGGGGCCTTGGGCGAAGCAGCCTTCTTCATGGGCTTGGCGGCCTTGCCGGCCTTCGGTGCGGCGGCAGCGGCGTTGCTGCTGCCCGCGCGGTTCGTCAGGTACGACACCAGCAGGCCGACGGGCCGGCCGGTCGAGCCCTTGGCCGCCCCGCTCTTCCAGGCCGTGCCTGCGATGTCCAGGTGCGCCCAGGCGTAGTCGGCCGTGAAGCGCTGCAAAAACTTGGCCGCGGTGATCGCTCCGCCGGCACGCCCGGCGATGTTGGCCACGTCGGCGAAGTTGCTCTTGAGGCCTTCGGCGTAGTCGTCGTCCAGCGGCAGGCGCCAGCAGCGGTCCTGCGAAGCCTCGCCGGCCGATTCGAGCGCGGAGGCCAGCGACTCGTCGCTCGCGAACAGGCCGCTGCGCACGCCGCCCAAAGCCACCACGCAGGCGCCCGTGAGCGTCGCGATGTCGATGACGGCAGCCGGGTCGAAGCGCTTGGCATACGTGAGCGCGTCGCACAGGATCAAACGGCCTTCGGCGTCGGTGTTCAGGATCTCGATGGTCTGCCCGCTCATGCTGGTGACCACGTCGCCGGGCTTGACCGCCTTGCCGTCGTTCATGTTCTCGCACGAGGGGATCAGGCCGACCACGTTGATCGCCGGCTGGATCGCGCCCAGCGCGCGGAAGGTGCCGAGCACGCTGGCGGCGCCGCACATGTCGAACTTCATCTCGTCCATCTCGGCCGCGGGCTTGAGCGAGACGCCGCCGGTGTCGAAGGTGATGCCCTTGCCGACGAGCACCACGGGTGCTTCGTCTTTCGCGCCGCCCTGGTAGCGCAGCACGATGAAGCGCAGCGGTTCGGCCGAGCCCTGGGCCACGGCGGCGAACGCGCCCATGCCGAGCTTCTCGACTTCCTTCGGGCCCAGCACTTCGCACTTGATGCGCGGCAGCTTCGCCAGCCCCTTGGCGGCTTCGGCCAGCAGCGTGGGCGTGGCGTGGTTGGCGGGACGGTTGCCCCATTCCTTGGCCAGTTCGATGCCGGCGACCGTGGCGCGGGCGTCGTCGAAGGCCTTGGCGACGGCGGGGCTGGCGGCCTCGGACACGCCCAGCGTCAGGTGGCGGATGCTGCGCGGCTCGGCCTTCGACTTGGTCGTGGTGTAGACATAGCTGGCATCGGCCGCGGCCGTGACGGCGGCGGCCACCGCGGCGGCGTCGGCCGGCTGCGCGAAGACGATCACGACGCGCTTGGGGCCGTGGGCCTTGGCGGCGGCAACCGCCGCGCTCACGGCGCTGCGCACCGAGGCGGCCTTGCCGTCGCCGATGGCGGCCAGCAGCACGCGCGAGGGCACCACGGTCTCGGGGCGGTACAGCGCGAGCAGCTTGCCGGCCTTGTCGGGCAGGTCGCCGGCCTTGCGGGCGCTGGCGGCGAGCACGGAAACGGGGTCTTTGGCGGTGGGGAGAGCGCTGCCGACGAGCACGATGAGGAGGTCGGATTTCTCGGCGGCGGCCTGGGCGACGGTGAGGGTCTTGAGTTGAAAGTCCATAATCCTTTTTTTCCTCGAACGATGTTATTCCATTCTTCCCTACGCAAGGAGCTGTCGCGCAGCTTCGGAGCGACCCTCGTCGTCCTGGTCACCATCGTGATGACCATGATGCTCATCCGTACGCTCGGGCTGGCGTCCAAGGGCAGCGTGAACCCGCAGGAGGTCTTCCTCGTGATGGCGTACACGGTGCTCGGCTACATGCCGACCATCCTGAGCCTGAGCCTGTTCATCGCCATCGTCGGCACGCTCTCGCGCATGTACCGCGACAGCGAAATGGTGATCTGGCTCTCCAGCGGGCGCGGCCTGGCCGATTTCGTCCAGCCGCTGTTCCGCTTCGCCTGGCCTGTGCTGCTGCTCATCGCCGCCATGGCGCTGGTGGGCTGGCCCTGGGCCAACTCGCAGACCATCGGCATGCGCCAGCAGTACGAGCAGCGCAGCGACATCGAGCGCGTGACGCCGGGTGAGTTCCGCGAGTCCTCGGGCCGGCTGCGCGTGTTCTTCATCGACAAGGACACGCCCGACGGCGCCACCGCCACCAACGTGTTCATCTGGGCCGTCGAGCGTGGGCTGCAGATCACCACGTCGGCACGCAGCGGCCGCATCGAGGACATCGACAACCACCGCTTCCTGCTGCTGAGCAACGGCCAGCGCCTGGAGCGCCCGCTGTTCACCGAATCGGGCCTGAAGATCAGCGAGTTCAAGACCTACGGCACGCGTGCTGGCGGCAGCTCGAACGCCACCGGCGACAGCACGCCCACGCGCGCGCGCTCCACGCTCTCGCTGCTGCGCGACCGCAGCGATGCCAGCCTGGGCGAGCTGGGCTGGCGCTTCGGCATGCTCTTGGCCGCCATCAACTTCGTGCTGCTGGCGCTGACGGTGTCCAGCGTCAACCCGCGCGTGGGGCGCAGCGGCAACCTGGTTTTTGCGCTGTTCGCCTTCGTCGTCTACTACAACCTGCTGAACCTCGGCCAGAGCTGGATCAGCTCGGGCCGCTACGGCATGGGCTCCTTCATGCTGCTGCTGCATGGCGGCGTCTTCCTCTTCGCCACGGCCTGGCTCACGCTGCGCAACAACAACTGGTCGGCCCGGCGCCAGGCCCGCGCCAGCGCCGCCACGGCCGCCCTGCCGGCCGTACCGCCTTCCCGGATCGACCCGACCTCGTGAAAACCATCCGCCGACTGATCTACGTCGAGGCACTGAAGGCCGTGGCCTTCGTGACGCTCGGCTTCCTGAGCCTGTTCTTCTTCTTCGACTTCGTCGACGAGCTGCAGTCCGTGGGCAAGCCCGAAAGCCTGGCCTACGGCCCGGTGCAGGCGCTGATCTACGTGCTGCTGCTGGTACCCAGCCACCTGTACGAGCTGCTGCCGATCACGGTGCTGATCGGCTGCATCTTCGTGATGGCGCGGCTGGCGCAAAGCTCCGAATACACCATCCTGCGCACCAGCGGTCTGGGCCCGTGGCGCGCGCTGCGCACGCTGCTGCTGCTGGGGCTGGGCTTCGTGGTGCTCACCTTTGCCATCGGCGACTACATCGCGCCGCTGTCGGGACGCACCGGGCAGCTGCTCAAGTCGCGCTACCAGGGCACCTACTCGCTGGTGGGCAACACCGGCGCCTGGCTGAAGGAAAAGCGCGGCGACACGTCGTACGCGGTCAACGTGCTGTCGATTTCGCGCGACGGCTCGCTGCAGAACACGCGCATCTTCGAGTTCGACGGCAACGGCTACGTGAGCAAGCAGCTCATGGCCAAGTCGGCCCGCATCCTCGACGAGAAGTGGGTGCTCTCCGAGGTCGAGCAGCAGGACTACGAAACCCGCACCGCCGACAAGGCCCGCATCACGACCACCCACGTCGAGAAGATGGACTGGCCCACCTCGCTCACCGCCGAAATGGTGTCGGTCGCACTGCTGCGGCCCGACCGCATGAGCACCATCGACCTGTTCGACTACATCCGGCACCTGAACGCCAACGGCCAGACCGCGCAGCGCTACGAGATCGAGTTCTGGCGCAAGGTGTTCTATCCGTTGTCGTGCCTGGTGATGGTGGTGCTCGCCCTGCCCTTCGCCTACCTGCACTTCCGCCAAGCCGGCATCACGACCTACGTGTTCGGCGGCGTGATGATCGGCATCAGCTTCTTCCTGCTGAACAACGTGTTCGGCTACCTGGGCAACCTCAGCAACTGGTCGCCCTGGCTCACGGCGGCGGCGCCGGGGCTGATCTATTCGGTGCTGTCTCTCACAGCCTTCAGCTGGCTGGTCCTGAGGCGATGACCCCGCAGGTGCCGGGCACAGTGCTGCTCGCGCACGGCTCGCGCGACGCGCGCTGGCGCGAGCCCATCGAGGCGGTCGCCGCCCGCATGCGCGAAGACGACCCCGCCGTGCGCGTGCTGTGTGCCTACATGGAACTGGCCACGCCCGACCTGCCGACCGCCGCCGCCGCCCTGATCGCCGACGGCGCCACCGCGGTGCACGTCGTGCCGCTGTTCCTTGGCATGGGCAAGCACGCCCGCGAAGACCTGCCGCTGCAACTGGACGCCCTGCGCAGGCGCTGGCCCGACGTGGCCTTCTCGCTGGCCCCGATCGTGGGTGAATCGCCCGAACTGGTCGCTTTGCTGGCCCGGATTGCCATCAAATCCTGAAGTCCCGGTCATTTTTATAGACTTCAAAGGCATAATGAATTCCGCAATCAGACGGAATTTGATATGAATCTGCACCAGTTCAAGTTTGTTCAGGAAGCCGTGCGGCGCAACCTGAACCTCACCGAGGCGGCCAAGGCGCTCCACACCTCGCAGCCCGGCGTCTCCAAGGCGATCATCGAACTCGAGGAAGAGCTCGGCGTCGAGATCTTCGCCCGCCACGGCAAGCGCCTGAAGCGCATCACCGAACCCGGCCAGCACGTCATCGCGAGCATCGAGCTCATCATGCGCGAGGTGGGCAACCTCAAGCGCATCGGCGAACAGTTCAGCGCGCAGGACAGCGGCACCCTCTCCATCGCCACCACCCACACGCAGGCGCGCTACGTGCTGCCGGTGCCCGTGGCCAACCTGCGCGAGGCCTACCCGAAGGTCAACGTGAGCCTGCACCAGGGCTCGCCCGACCAGGTGGCGCGCATGGTGATCGACGAGATCGCCGAGATCGGCATCGCCACCGAATCGCTCGACGGCTATGCCGAGCTGGTCACGCTGCCTTGCTACGAGTGGCAGCATGTGCTGGTGCTGCCCAAGGACCATCCGCTGGCGGCCAAGGAGCGCGTGTCGCTCGAAGACCTCGCGAGCGAGCCGATCATCACGTACCACCCGTCGTTCACCGGCCGCACGCGCATCGACCATGCGTTTGCGCAGAAAAAGCTCACGCCGCGCATCGCGCTCGAGGCCATCGATTCCGACGTGATCAAGACCTACGTGCGCCTGGGCCTGGGCGTGGGCATCGTGGCCGAGATGGCCGTGCGCGACGAGTCGAACGCCGACCTCGTGGTGCGCCCGATGGGCCATGTGTTCGGCCAGAACATCGCGCGCGTTGCCTTCAAGCGCAGCGCCTACCTGCGCAACTTCGTCTTCAAGTTCGCCGAGCTGCTCTCCGACCGCCTCGACCGCAACCTGATCGCGAAGGCCCTGAGCGGCCATCAACAAGACTACGAACTCTGACCTTTCGCTTTTCCCCCGCGACGACCGACCATGAGCACCGCCACCCCTTCGTCTTCTCCCCGCACGCCCGAGATCACCACCAAGCTGCCGGCTGTCGGCACCACCATCTTCACCGTGATGTCCACGCTCGCGGCCGAGAAGAACGCCGTGAACCTCGGCCAGGGCTTCCCCGATTTCCACTGCGATCCGAAGCTGCTCGAAGACGTGACCGCCGCCATGGCGGCTGGCCACAACCAGTACCCGCCGATGCCGGGCATTCCGTCGCTGCGCGACGCCATCGCCGCCAAGATCGAAGCGCTCTACGGCCGCAGCTACAGCGCCGCGACCGAGATCACGGTCACGGCCGGCGCCACGCAGGCGATCATCACCGCCATCCTGGCCCTCGTGCGCCCCGGCGACGAAGTGATCGTGCTGGAGCCCTGCTACGACAGCTACGTGCCCAACATCGACCTGGCCGGTGGCAAGGTCGTGCGCGTGCCGCTCGTGCCCGGCACCTTCCGCCCCGACTTCGACAAGATCGCCGCCGCGCTCACGCCGAAGACGCGCGCGATCATCATCAACACGCCGCACAACCCGAGCGCCACGGTCTGGACCGAGGCCGAGATGCGCCAACTCGAAGACCTGCTCGCGCCCACCGACGTGTTCGTGATCAGCGACGAGGTCTACGAACACATGGTGTTCGACGACGCACGCCATGAAAGCGTGGCGCGCTTCCCCGGCCTGGCGGCGCGCAGCTTCATTGTCAGCAGCTTCGGCAAGACCTACCACGTCACCGGCTGGAAGGTCGGCTTCGTGGCCGCGCCCGCGCCGCTGATGGCCGAGTTCCGCAAGGTGCACCAGTTCAACGTGTTCACCGTGAACACGCCGATGCAGCACGCGCTGGCGCAGTACATGGCGCGGCCCGAGCCCTACCTGGAGCTGCCCGCCTTCTACCAGCGCAAGCGCGACCTGTTCGCGGCCGGCCTGGCCGAGAAGACCCGCTTCAAGCTGCTGCGCAGCGAAGGCAGCTACTTCCAGTGCGTGGACATCTCGGCCGTGAGCGACCTGTCGGAGGCCGACTTCTGCCTCTGGCTCACGCGCGAGATCGGCGTGGCGGCGATCCCGCTGTCGGCCTTCTACGGCGACGGCTTCGACCAGCGCGTGGTGCGCTTCTGCTTCGCCAAGAAGGACGAGACGCTGCTCGCCGCGCTCGACCGCCTCGCGAAGCTCTGACACCGGCGGCCACGCTCCGGGGGGCAGCGATGACGATGAACCGGCCGCGCTGGATCCTGCTGGCCCTGGCCCTCTCGTTCCTCGTGGTGGGCATCGCCGACGCGTTCCTGCCGCCGCTGCGCGGCAAGGACTACACCGCGCTGGACGTGGCGCATGTGTTCCTCATCTCGGCGCTGTGCTACACGTGGTGCCGGGCCGATGGCCTCGCGCGCGGCGTGCCCGCGCCTGGTCGCGCGGCGCTGCTCGCAGGCATCTTTCCGCTGCTGGGCATTCCGGTCTATCTCTTTCGCACGCGCCCCTGGCGACGGGCCTTGCTGGCCACGCTGGGGGCCGTGGGCTTCCTGGTGTCGAGCCTGGTGCTGGCAGCCGTGGGCACCTTGTCGGTCGAGTGGATGCGCAACTGAAGGCCACCCCAATGAACCCCACCCGCCTCATCACGCGCATCTTCACGCTCGTCGGCGCGCTCATGCTCGTCGGCGGCTGGCTGCTCTACCAGAACACCACGAAGTTCATCGCATCGGCCGGCAAGGCGCAGGGCGAGGTGATCGCGTTGCAGTCCGCGGGAAGTTCGAGCCGCAGCAATTCGCCGACGTGGCGCCCGCTGGTGCGCTTCACCCTGCCGTCGGGCGCGATCGTCGAGTTCTCGCCGTCGAGCAGCAGCAACCCGCCGGCCTACGACAAGGGCGAAGTCGTCGGCGTGTTCTTCAACCCCGCGAACCCGCAGGACGCCCGGCTCGACGGCTTCTTCGACCTGTGGGGCGGCGCCGCCATCGTCGGCGGTCTGGGCGCCATCTTCCTGGCGGTGGGCGTGGCCATGCACTTCCTGCTGGCAGGCGCACCGGTAAAGCGCCGACGCCCACGGTAGGACAGTCCTGACCGCGTCAGGGGCGGCTCTCCGGCGCTCGCGGCGCCCCGGGACGATGAGCATGGAGGCTCGTGACAACAACGTCCCAGGAGAAAAAACATGTCCCTCTCGTTCATTCTGCTGATCGTCCTGATCCTGCTGCTGATCGGCGCGCTGCCGAGCTGGGGTTACAGCCGGTCCTGGGGCTACGGGCCCAGCGGCGGCCTCGGGCTCGTGGTGCTGATCCTGGTGATCCTCGTGCTCATGGGCCGCATATAGCGCCCGCGCCATCATGAAAAAAGCCCGCGTCGCCGCGGGCTTTTTTTACGCCTGAAGCTGCGCCCAGGCCTTGTCCAGCCGCTTCACGCTCACCGGTTGCGGCGTGCGCAGTTCCTGCGCGAAGAAGCTCACGCGCAGCTCCTCGAGCAGCCAGCGGAATTCGAGCATGCGCTCGTCCACCACGCCCTTGCGCTCGGCCACGAGGCGCCAGTAGCGCTGTTCCTGCGGCTTCAGCTCGGCCAGCTTGGCCGTGTCGCGCGCGGGGTCGGCGCGCAGCTTGTCCAGGCGCAGCACGATGGCCTTGAGGTAGCGCGCGAAGTGCTGCAGCTGCGTCCACGGCGCATCGGCGATGAAGCGCTTGCCCACGAGCTTCTGCAGCTGCTGCGCCGCGTCCTGCACCGCCTCGGGCTGGACCTTCGTGTCCTTGATCTTGCGCGCGGCGGCCGCGTACTCCACGAGGATGACGCCCGCGAGCCGCGCCACCTCGTTGGCGATCAGCGTGAGCCGCCCGCGCCCTTCTTCGAGCCGCTTCTTGAAGGCGAACTCGTCGGTCGGCAGCGGCTCCTGCAGGAAGGCGCGGTCGATCGCCACGTCGATGATCTGCGTGCGCAGTTCTTCCGAGGTGCCCAGCGGCATGTAGGCCACCGACATCTTCTGCAGGTCGGGGATGTTCTTCTCGAGGTACTTGAGCGCGTCCTTCAGCTGCAGCGCGAACAGGCGACGCAGGCCCGCGCGGTGCTTGGCGGCGGCCACGGCGGGCTCGTCGAACACCTCGATGGTCACGGCATCGCCCTCGTCGCGCAGCGCCGGGAAGCCGATGAGCGACTGCGAACCGCGCCGCACTTCCATCAGCTCGGGCAGCTCGCCGAAGGTCCAGCTCGTGTAGCGCTGGCCGGCGGGCAGCGTGGGGGCAGCCTTCTCGGGCGCAGCGCTCTTCGCGGGGGCCTGGCCCCCGTTCGCAGGCGCAGCCTTGGGCGCCGGCGACGCCTTCACGTTGAGCCCTGCGAGCGCCTGGAATGCACCGCGCGCCTGCGCGCCCAGTTCCGCCTTCAGTGCGCCGAGGTTGCGACCCATGCCCAGCTGGCGTCCGTGCTCGTCGACGATGCGCAGGTTCATGAACAGGTGCGGCGCGAGCATGTCGAGCTTGAAGTCGGCGCGCTTCACGTCGATGCTCGTGAGATCGCGCACACGCTTGAGCAGCACGTCGGTGAGCGAGCCGGTACCGAAGAGTTCGGGCGCCGACAGCTCCTCCGCCAGCTTCGTGGCCGACTCGGGCAGCGGCACCAGCCGCGAGCGCGGGCGCTGCGGCAGGCTCTTGAGCAGCGCCTGGATCTTGTCCTTGAGCATGCCCGTCACCAGCCACTCGCAGCGCTCTTCGTTCACCTGGTTGAGCACGAACAGCGGCACGCTGACCGTGAGGCCGTCTTTCGCGTCGCCCGGTTCGTGCAGGTAGCTCGCGGCGCAATCGACACCACCGAGCCGCAGTGTCGGCGGGAACGACTGCGTGGTGATGCCGGCCGCCTGGTGGCGCATCAGCTCGTCGCGCGTGAGGTACAGCAGGCGCGGCTGGTCTTTCGAGGCGTGGCGGTACCAGTTCTCGAAGGTGATGCCGCTGGCCACGTCGGCCGGCAGTTGCGCGTCGTAGAAGGCGAAGATCAGTTCGTCGTCGACCAGCACGTCCTGCCGGCGCGCCTTGTGCTCCAGGCCTTCGACCTCGCGCACCAGCTTGCGGTTGGCCGTGAGGAACGGGAACTTGCTTTCCCATTGCCCGCCAACCAGCGCTTCGCGGATGAAGATCTCGCGCGCCGACACCGGATCGACCTTGGTGAAATCGACGCGCCGCCCGCTGTAGACCACGAGGCCGTACAGCGTCGCGCGCTCCAGCGCCGAGACCTGCGCGCCCTTCTTCTCCCAGTGCGGATCGAGCAGCTGCTTCTTCAGCAGATGCTCCGCCACCTGTTCGAGCCACTGCGGTTCGATGTTGGCGATGCCGCGCCCGAACAGCCGCGTGGTCTCGACCAGTTCAGCCGCGACGATCCAGCGCCCCGGCTTCTTCTTCAGGTGCGCGCCGGGGTGCTTGTAGAACTTGATGCCGCGCGCGCCGAGGTAGGCCTCGTCGTCCTCGAGCTTCCAGCCCACGTTGCCCAGCAGGCCCGCGAGCATCGACAGGTGCAGCGGCTCGTAGCCGGCCGGCGTGGCGTTGATGCGCCACTTGTGCTCGGTGACCACCGTGAGCAGCTGCGAATGGATGTCGCGCCATTCGCGCACGCGGCGGATGTTGATGAAGTTCTGGCGCAGCAGCTGCTCGTACTGGCGGTTGCTGAGCTTGTGCGTGTCGCCGTGGCCGCCGCGCGCATCGGCGATCCACTTCCACAGCCGCAGGTAGCCGCTGAACTCGCTCTTCTCGTCGTCGAATTTCGAATGCGCTTGGTCGGCCTGCTGCTGCGCGTCCATCGGCCGGTCGCGCACGTCCTGCACGCTGAGGGCCGAAGCGATGATGAGCACTTCTTCCAGCGCGCCGCGCGTGCGGGCTTCCAGGATCATGCGGCCCACGCGCGGATCGAGCGGCAGCTTGGCCAGCTCGGCGCCGGTGGCCGTGAGCTCGTTGGCGTCGTCGACCGCGCCGAGTTCATTCAGCAGTTGGTAGCCATCGGCAATCGCGCGCGGCGACGGCGCTTCGAGGAACGGGAAGCGCGCCACATCGCCCAGTCGCAGCGACTTCATGCGCAGGATCACGCCCGCAAGCGACGAGCGCAGGATTTCCGGGTCGGTGAAACGCGGACGGCCCGCAAAGTCCTTCTCGTCGTACAGACGGATGCAGATGCCGTTCGCCACGCGCCCGCATCGGCCCGCGCGCTGGTTGGCCGCGGCCTGGCTGATCGGCTCGACCAGCAGCTGCTCGACCTTGCTGCGGAAGCTGTAGCGCTTGACGCGCGCCGTGCCGGTGTCGATCACGTAGCGGATGCCCGGCACGGTGAGCGAGGTCTCGGCCACGTTGGTGGCCAGCACGATGCGTCGGCCGTGGTGGCTTTCGAAGATGCGGTCCTGCTCGGGGCCCGAGAGCCGGGCGAACAGCGGCAGCACCTCGGCATTGCGGAACAGCGGCTGGTGGCTGACGTGGCGGCGCAGGTGATCGGCCGCCTCGCGGATTTCGCGTTCGCCGGGCAGGAAGATCAGGATGTCGCCCGCGTTGTGCGGGTCGCGCCAGAGTTCGTCGACCGCATCCGCGATGGCGTCGTTCAGGTCGTGTTCGCGCGACTCTTCGAACGGGCGGTAGCGCTGCTCGACGGGGAAGGTGCGGCCCGACACCATGATCGTCGGCGCGGGGCCCTTGGCCGAAGCGAAGTGCTGCGCGAAGCGGTCGGCATCGATGGTGGCCGAGGTGACGATGATCTTCAGGTCGGGCCGGCGCGGAAGGATCTCGCGCAGGTAGCCCAGCAGGAAGTCGATGTTCAGCGAGCGCTCGTGGGCCTCGTCGATGATGAGCGTGTCGTAGGCCTTGAGCAGCGGATCGGTCTGCGTCTCGGCCAGCAGGATGCCGTCGGTCATCAGCTTCACCGACGCGTCGCGGCTCAGGCGATCCTGAAAACGCACCTTGAAGCCGACCACGTCGCCCAGCGGCGTCTTCAGCTCTTCGGCGATGCGCTTGGCGACCGAACTCGCGGCAATGCGTCGCGGCTGCGTGTGGCCGATGAGGCGGCCCTTGCCGGGTTCGGCATTGAGCTTGCCGCGCCCGAGCGCCAGCGCGATCTTCGGCAGCTGCGTGGTCTTGCCCGAGCCCGTTTCGCCGCAGACGATCACGACCTGGTGCGCCGCAATGGCGGCCATGATCTCCTCGCGCCGGCCGGAGACCGGGAGCGATTCGGGAAACTCGATGCGCAGGGGAGCGGGAGGTGTGAGGGTCGTCAAGGCAAGGCAGTCGTCGGTCGTTGCGCGCGGCGGCAGGCGGGCAAACCGCCAATTATCGCGGGGCCCCGGCGCTGTTGCATGGCATCCACAGCGAGGCCGCATGCAGCAGGTGGCGCAGAAAATTTCGTAAAGACTCTTTACTCTACCGCATGCCGCCGCTACGATCGCGGCCATGACCTCCTTCCTTGCCCCCCTTTCGATGCGCATCCGCTGCGCAAGCCGCGTCCTTGCACGCGGCGGGGTCAAGGCGACCCGCCCGGCCTGACGAAGCCCGCGCGCCGGCTTCAGCTTCCTTCGCGGAACTGAACGCCCTGTGCTCGCGCTTCACAGACTGAAGCGCGCCAGCCTGACCCGCACAGCGCCTGCACCACCGCCCTCCTCGCATCTCGCGTGGAGAAGCGGCCGCATTCCTGTTTCCGTGTCCCGAATCATTCGAAGAAAAAAGAACCTCATGTCGCATCCAGACATTTCCCGTGACCTGCACACCACGCTGGCCGAGCGCACGCGCCACCTGCAAGCCATTGCCCATTCGCTGAAGGCCGAGCTGTTCGGCATCGACGAGATCATCGATCGCGTGATCGATTCGCTGCGCGCCTGGTACGTGCTGCCGCAGCTCATCAGCCGCCCGGTCGTCATCTGCCTGTGGGGCCTGACCGGCACCGGCAAAACGCAGCTCGTGCGGCGCCTGGCGCAGCACCTGGGCTTCTACGACCGCTTCATCGAAGTGCAGATGGACGGCTTCAGCCACGGCTCGGGCCACCGCACTGCCGGCTCGATCTCGGCCATGCTGGCCGAGTCGGGCATCGCCGAGGGCGCGCCCGGCATCCTCGTGCTCGACGAGTTCCAGCGTTTTCGCACCGTGGACGCCAGCGGCAAGGAAGCGCGCGTGGAGCGCTACCAGGACGTGTGGGCGCTGCTCTCGGACGGCCGCCTGCCGCCGTCGCTGTCGGTGCTCAGCGAGATCGAGTCGTCGCTGGCCTGGGCCGAGTACGACCAGGACCGCCGCACCGATGACGACGATGAAGACGAAGAGGACGACGGCGCCAAGGCTGGCAAGGCCAAGCGCAAGCGCCGCCTGCAGCTCTCGCCCTGGGAAGCGCAGGAGTTCAAGCGCTGCCTGAAGCTGCGCGAGTCGCTGCTCGAAATCATGACCTGGAAGCCCGACGAGATCCAGGCGCGGCTGCGCGCCTTCCGCGCCTCGCAGGACAACTGGGAGACCGACTATTCGAAGCTGCTGGTCTTCGTCTCGGGCAACCTCGACGAGATGTACGCCGAGACCGCCAAGCGGGTGGAAGACTGCGACACCGACGCCGACATCTTCCACGCGCTGACGAAGAAGCTCTCGCTCATCGACGTGAAGAAGGCGCTGGCCGAGCGCTTCAAGCCGGAGCAGGTCGCGCGGCTGGGCAACAACCACGTGATCTACCCCTCGTTCAGCCGCGCCACCTACGTGCGCCTGATCCTGTCGATCTGCGACCGCTACGTGAGCGAGATCCAGGAAAGCTCGGGCGTGCGCTTCGTGCTCGACGCGAGCGTGTACGAGCAGATCTACGCCAACGCCGTGTTCCCGGCGCAGGGCACGCGGCCGCTGTTCTCGTCGATCCACGCGATCCTGAGCGCGACGCTGGTCAATGCCGCGCTGTGGGCGCTCGAACAGGGCGCGCACGGCAGCGAGCCCGTGTGGTTGATGCTCGACCCCGGCGAGGTCACGCCCGGCGGCCCGCGCCTGGTCGCGCGCTTCCGGCTGGCGCGGCGCGAGTTCCCGGTGGCGCTGGAGCTGAACCGGCTCAAGCAGCGCGCCAACGCCGACTTCCGCGCGCTGCTCGCGGTGCACGAAGCCGGCCACGGCCTGGTGTACGCCCTGCTCTTCGGCCGCGCGCCGCAGGAGATCCGCATCAACGTGGCCTCGTTCGAGGGTGGCTACAACAGCTACGTGAAGCGCAAGGCGTGGTCCAAGCGCAACCTGCTCGACAGCGTGTGCGTGAGCCTGGCCGGCCGCGCGGCCGAGCGGCTGGTGTTCGGCGAATCGGGCTGCACCACCGGCGCCGAGCGCGACCTGGCGCAGGCGACCGCCACGGCAGCGCGCCACGTGCGCCACCTGGGCTTCGGCACCCGCTGGAGCCGCACCGACGTGACGACCGATTCGAACGACAACCTGAACACCGACGTGGCCGCCACCAACCGCGAGATCGAGGCCATCCTGGCGCGCGAACACACCCGCGCGCTGGGCCTGCTCGAAGCGCACGCCACCGCCTTCATGGCGGTGGTCGATGCGCTGATGGCGCAGGGTTCGATCGCGCCGGACGAGCTCGCCGGACTGCTCGGCCTGCCGCTGGCACCGGCCGCGCCGGCGGGTGCGGCCGAGGCGGCGGTGGAGCCGCTGGACGCCTACGCCGACCAGCTCGAGGCCTTCAAGGCCCGCGGCACGCCCGCCGCGGCCGGGGCCGGCCGGCTGCTGCGCGCCCTGGCATGACGCGCTGCACCAAAACCTTGCCAAGAATGCACAATCACGCCCCATGTCCACCGTCTTCAATTTCACCTTCGTGCCGTGGTTCCGCTCGGTCGCGCCCTACATCCACACGCACCGCGGCAAGACCTTCGTGGTCGCGCTGGCGGGCGAGGCCATCGCGGCGGGCAAGCTGCAGAACATCGCGCAGGACCTGGCCCTGATCCAGAGCATGGGCGTCAAGATCGTGCTGGTGCACGGCTTCCGCCCGCAGGTCAACGAGCAGCTGGCGGCCAAGGGCCACGAGGCGAAGTACTCGCACGGCATCCGCATCACCGACGCCGTGGCGCTCGACTCGGCGCAGGAGGCCGCGGGCCAGCTGCGCTACGAGATCGAGGCCGCCTTCAGCCAGGGCCTGCCCAACACGCCCATGGCCGGCTCGACGGTGCGCGTGATCTCGGGCAACTTCATCACCGCGCGCCCGGTGGGCGTGGTCGACGGGGTGGACTTCAAGCATTCGGGCCTGGTGCGCAAGGTGGACGCGGCCGGCATCCGCCGCACGCTCGACTTCGGCGCGATGGTGCTCATGTCGCCCTTTGGCTTCTCGCCGACCGGCGAGGCCTTCAACCTGACGATGGAAGAAGTGGCGACCAGCGTGGCCATCTCGATCCAGGCCGACAAGCTGATCTTCCTGACCGAAGTGCCGGGCATCCGCGTGGACAGCGAACTGCCCGAGAGCGAGGACAACCCGATCGACACCGAACTGCCGCTGGCCGCCGCCGAGAAGCTGCTGGCCTCGCTGCCGCCCGCGCAGAAGCCGACCGACACCGCCTTCTACCTGCAGCACTGCGTGAAGGCCTGCAAGGGCGGCGTGGAGCGCAATCACATCCTTCCGTTCGCGCTCGACGGTTCGCTGCTGCTCGAGATCTACGTGCACGACGGCGTCGGCACCATGGTGATCGACGAGAAGCTCGAGAGCCTGCGCGAAGCCACGGTGGACGACATCGGCGGCATCCTGCAGCTCATCGAGCCCTTCGAGCGCGACGGCACGCTGGTCAAGCGCGACCGCACCGAGATCGAGCGCGACGTGGGCCACTACACGGTGATCGAGCACGACGGCGTGATCTTCGGCTGCGCGGCGCTGTACCCGTACCCCGAGGCGAAAACCGCCGAGATGGCCGCGCTCACGGTGTCGCCGCAGTCGCAGTCGCAGGGCGACGGCGAACGCATCCTCAAGCGCATCGAGCACCGCGCCAAGGCCATGGGCCTGGAAAGCATCTTCGTGCTCACCACGGTCACGATGCACTGGTTCCTCAAGCGCGGCTTCCAGCAGGTCAACCCCGACTGGCTGCCCGAGGCGCGCAAGCGCAAGTACAACTGGGACCGCAAGAGCCAGGTGCTGGTCAAGAAGATCTGAAGAAGAAACCCATCCGAAGAAAGACGCCCCGATGACGCTCGCCACCGCCCTGCTGTTCGCCATCGTGGCCTTCGCCGCCATCGCCACGCCCGGCCCCACGGTGCTGCTGGCGCTCAGCAACGGTTCGCGCCACGGCGTGCGCCGGGCGCTGCCGGGCATGCTCGGCGCGGTGCTGTCCGACTTCGTGCTGGTCGGCGCCGTGGCACTCGGCCTGGGCGCGCTGCTGGCGGCTTCGGAGTTCTGGTTCTCGATGCTGAAGTGGGTCGGCGCGGTCTACCTCGCCTGGCTCGGGCTGCGCATGCTGCGCTCCCAGGGCGGTTTCCAGCTGCCGAGCGCGGACGCCGCGGCCACCGTCACGGCGGTCGAAAGCCGGCGCATCTTCTTCAAGTCGTTCCTCGTGGCGGTGACCAACCCCAAGGGCTACATCTTCTGTTCGGCGCTGCTGCCGCAGTTCATCGACCCGGCCGCCGCGCAGGCGCCGCAGTACCTGATCATTGCGCTGATCTTCGCGGGGCTGGACATGGCGGTGATGCTGGCCTACGCCTTCGTCGGCGCCCGCGCGATCCGGCTGCTCACGGTGTCGGCCACGCGCTGGATCGACCGCGCCTGCGGCGGCATGCTGCTGGCGCTGGCAGGCTCGCTCGCTTTCTACCGGCGCAGCGCGGCCACCGCCGTCTGACCCATCCCGCCCCCTCGACCGCTGTCCTCAGGCAGCGGCGCTCCTTCCCACGATGTTTTTCCGGCAAGCCGCCGTCCCGCGGCCTGCCCGTGCTGTTTTTTTCAATGGAGGAAATGAAAGAATGAAGAACTACCAAGCCCTGCTGGGTGCCACCCTCGTCGCCGTGTCGGCGCTCGTCGCGGGCTGCGGCGACAAGACGGACAAGACCACCCCGCCCGCTTCCGCCGAAGCCAAGCCCGCCGCCCCGGCCGGCAACGACCAGCAGCAGCTCGTCGAGAAGTACAACCTCTACGTCGACGTCTCGAACAACCTGCGCACCTCGTTCCAGGAAGCCCGCGAAAGCTACGTGACCGGCCAGGTGCCGCTGCTGCAGGCCAAGGCGCCGCTCACCAGCCTGCGCATCCAGAACGACATCCTGGTCGACCGCTCGGCGAAGAAGCTCGATGCCGCCGCCGCCATCGCCGCGCCGCTGCCCGAGATCGACGAATCGGCCAAGGCCTTCTCGGCCGCGCTCAAGATGCTGTCGCCCCTGAGCCGCGAGCTGAACGACTACGCCAATTCCAAGGGCTACCTCGCCGACAACGGCGACAAGGCACGCCAAATGAGCGCCGACTACCTGGCCGCGCTCACCACCGTCGCGCAGGCCGAAGCGGCCTTCGACAAGGGCCTGAGCGCCCGCGACCGGGCGCTCACCAGGGAAGCCTTCGAGAAGGCGCCCAAGGACACCGCCGCCTACTACCGCGCCGGCCTGATCTACCACGGCAAGCTCAACCACGCCGACGCCATGGCGCTGTTCGCCGCGCCCAACGACCCGCAGGCGCTGGCCGCCTTCGAGGCCTCGCTGGCGCTGGTGGCCGACTCGGCCGCAGGCTGGAGCAAGAAAACCAGCGAGCAGTCGACCCAGAACGGCAAGAGCTGCAGCGGCGGCATGCTGCAGATCAACGAGTTCATCGGCCAGTCGCGCTCGGTGATCAAGGACGCCAAAGACGGCGTGTTCAAGCGCAAGGAAACCGGTGCGATGGCCCGCATGGGCCGCTCGGCCATCGTCGACGCGGCCAACCGCTACAACCAGAACTTCGCCAACATGATCGGCCAGTTCAACCGCCCGCTTTGCTGAGCGGGCCAAGGGGCGCGGGGCGTGCGGGCCGCCCTGCCCGTCGCCGATAATCCGGGGCATGAATCCCTTGCTTGCCAAATTGCAGCCGTACCCGTTCGAGCGGCTGAAGCAGCTGTTCGCGGGCGTCACGCCCGCCCCCGAATTCGCCCCCATCAGCCTGGGCATCGGCGAGCCCAAGCACGCCACGCCGGCCTTCATCAAGGACGCCCTGAGCGCCGGCCTCGGCGCCCTTGCCGCCTACCCGGCCACCGCCGGCGAGCTGAAACTGCGCACCGCCTTCACCCATTGGCTGCATCGCCGCTACAGCCTGACGCTCGACCCGGCCACCCAGGTGCTGCCGGTCAACGGCTCGCGCGAGGCGCTGTTCTCGCTCGCCCAGACCGTGGTCGACGCCAGCGCCCAGCCGAAGCCGGTGGTGATGTCGCCCAACCCGTTCTATCAAATCTACGAGGGCGCGGCCCTGCTCTCGGGCGCCGAGCCGTACTACGTGCCCAGCGTGCCCGCGCGCAACTTCGCCGTCGACTGGGACAGCGTGCCCGACGACGTCTGGGCCCGCACCCAGCTCGTGTTCGTCTGCTCGCCGGGCAATCCCACGGGCGCGGTGATGTCTCTGGACGAGTGGAAGAAGCTCTTCGCGCTGTCCGACCGCCACGGCTTCGTGATCGCCGCCGACGAGTGCTACAGCGAGATCTACTTCCGCGACGAGCCCCCGCTGAGCGGCCTGGAAGCCTCGATGAAGCTCGGCCGGCCCGACTTCAAGAACCTGATCGCGCTCACTTCGCTTTCGAAGCGCAGCAACGTGCCCGGCCTGCGCAGCGGCTTCGTGGCCGGCGACGCGGCCCTCATCAAGGGCTTCTTGCTCTACCGCACGTATCACGGCAGCGCCATGAGCGGCGCCGTGGCCGCCGCCAGCATCGCGGCCTGGGGCGACGAGTCGCACGTGGTCGACAACCGCGCCCAGTACCGCGCCAAGTTCGCCGCCGTCACGCCGCTGCTCGAACCCGTGCTCGACGTGCGCCTGCCCGACGCCAGCTTCTACCTCTGGGCCGGCGTGCCCGAAGTGTGGGCTGGCGACGACGAAGCCTTCGCCCGCGCGCTCTACGCTCAATACAATGTCACGGTTCTGCCGGGGAGCTATCTGGCGCGCGACACCGACCACAGCGCCAACCCGGGCCGCGGTCGCATCCGCATGGCGCTGGTGGCCGAAACGGCCGAGTGCGTCGAGGCCGCCCAGCGCATCGTCCGGTTCGTCAAAGACGGCCGCCGCTGACCCCCGTCGCCCCGCGTCCCTGCCCCCTTTTTCACCCGAGACTCTCTCCATGACACAGCAACTGCAACAAATCATCGACGCCGCGTGGGAAGACCGCGCCAACATCTCGATCACCGCCGCCCCCGCCGAAGTGCGTGACGCCGTCGAGCACGTGATCACCGAGCTGAACAACGGCAAGCTGCGCGTCGCCACCCGCCAGGGCGTGGGCCAGTGGACCGTGCACCAGTGGATCAAGAAGGCCGTGCTGCTGTCGTTCCGCCTGAAGGACAACGAGCAGATCCAGGCCGGTTCGCTGGGCTTCTACGACAAGGTGCCGACCAAGTTCTCGCACCTGTCGGCCGCCGAGCTGAAGGAATCGGGCGTGCGCATCGTGCCGCCGGCCGTGGCCCGCCGCGGCAGCTTCATCGCCAAGGGCGCGATCCTGATGCCCTCGTACGTGAACATCGGCGCCTACGTGGGCGAAGGCTCCATGGTCGACACCTGGGCCACCGTCGGTTCGTGCGCGCAGGTCGGTGCCAACGTGCACCTGTCGGGCGGCGTGGGCCTGGGCGGCGTGCTCGAGCCGCTGCAAGCCAACCCGACCATCATCGAAGACAACTGCTTCATCGGCGCGCGCTCCGAAGTCGTCGAAGGCGTGATCGTCGAAGAGAACTCGGTGCTGGGCATGGGCGTGTACCTGGGCCAGAGCACCCCGATCTTCAACCGCGACACCGGCGAGATCTCGTACGGCCGCGTGCCCGCCGGCAGCGTGGTCATCAGCGGCAGCCTGCCCAAGAAGACCAAGTCGGGCCAGGACTACAGCACCTACGCTGCAGTCATCGTGAAGACGGTCGACGCGCAGACGCGTTCGAAGACCAGCCTGAACGACCTGCTGCGCGACTAAAAAACGCACCCACCACCGGCCGCCTGCTTCACCGCGCGGCCGGTCCGCTTCTTCCCCTGAGAAAAAAACAGCACCGAGGAGAGAGACCGATGAACATGATGGAACGGATTCTTCGTTTGATGGCCGAGCGCAAGGCCTCCGACATCTACCTCTCGGCCCACTCCCCGGTGATGATCCGCATCAACGGCAACTGCCTGCCCATCAATGCGCAGGTGCTGCCCCCGACCGCGCCGCTGGCGCTGCTGTCGGAAGTGGTGCCCGAAGCCCGCATCCAGGAACTGGAAAACACGGGCGAACTCAACATGGCCGTCGCCCTCGAAGGCGCCGGCAACTACCGCATCAGCGCCATGCGCCAGCGCGGCAGCTACGCCGTGGTGGTGCGGCACATCGCCTCGGTCATCCCCAGCTTCGACGACCTGAACCTGCCCGACATCCTGAAGTCGCTCATCATGGAAAAGCGCGGGCTGATCCTGATGGTGGGCGCCACCGGCGCGGGCAAGACGACCACGCTGGCCTCGATGCTCGACTACCGCAACGAGCACGCCAGCGGCCACATCCTCACGGTCGAAGAGCCGATCGAGTTCACCTACACCAACAAGAAATCGCTGGTGAACCAGCGCGACGTGGGCAGCGACACCACCTCGCTGCAGGTGGCCCTGAAGAACGCACTGCGCCAGGCGCCCGACGTGATCCAGATCGGCGAAATCCGCGACCGCGACACCATGACGGCCGCCATCGCCTACGCGCAGTCGGGCCACCTGTGCGTGGCCACGCTGCACGCCAACAACAGCTACCGCGCGCTCAACCGCATCCTGAGCTTCTTCCCGGTCGAGGTGCGCCCCACCCTGCTGGGCGACCTGGGCTCGGCGCTGCGCGCCGTGGTGTCGCAGCGCCTGCTGCGCACGCCGGCCGGCGGGCGCGTGCCCGCGCTCGAAGTGATGCTGAACACCGCACTGGTGGCCGACCTGATCGAAAAGGGCGACTTCTCCGGCGTCAAGGAAGCCATGGAGCAGTCGATGGCCGAAGGCTCGCAGACCTTCGAGGAAGACATCGCCCGCCTCATCACCGAGGAGCGCGTGACCCGCGAAGAAGGCTTGGCCAACGCCGATTCGCCCACCAACCTGATGTGGCGCCTGCAAAACCGCGACGCGCCCAAGAAGCAGGCCGAGGATCGCGACCTGACCGACCAGCTCGACGAACCGACTTTCACCGACATCACGCTAGACGTGAAGTTCTGACCGCCCCTTAATCCCCGCTCCCTCGATGTCCCGTACGCTCCAGCTCGCCGAACAACTGATCTCGCGCCCTTCCGTCACCCCCGACGACGCGGGTTGCCAACAGATCCTGGGCGAACGCCTCGCCGCGCTGGGCTTCACGCTGGAAACCATCGAGAGCGGCCCGGCCGATTTCCGGGTCACCAACCTCTGGGCCGTGCGCCGCCCCACCAACGGCAAGGCGACCAAGACGCTGGTCTTCGCCGGCCACACCGACGTGGTGCCCACCGGCCCGCTCGACCAGTGGAGCAGCCACCCGTTCACGCCCACGCACCGCGACGGCAAGCTCTACGGCCGCGGCGCCTGCGACATGAAGACCTCGGTCGCGGCCTTCGTGACCTCCATCGAAGAATTCCTGCAGGGCGAGCCCGACCCGGCGCTCACGCTGGCCCTGCTGCTGACCAGCGACGAGGAAGGCCCGGGCGTCGACGGCACCGTGATCGTCTGCAACGCACTGGCCGCACGCGGTGAGACCATCGACTACTGCATCGTCGGCGAGCCCACCTCGGTCGCACGCTGCGGCGACATGATCAAGAACGGCCGCCGCGGCACCATGAGCGGCAAGCTCACGGTGAACGGCGTGCAGGGCCACATCGCCTACCCGCACCTGGCGAAGAACCCGGTTCACGCGGTGGCGCCCGCGCTGGCCGAACTGGTGGCGATCAACGCCGCCGGTGGCTGGGACGCGCAGAGCAACCCCTACTTCCAGCCCACCAGCTGGCAGATCAGCAATTTCCACGCGGGCACCGGCGCGAGCAACGTGATTCCGGGCAGCGCGGTGATCGACTTCAACTTCCGCTTCTCGACCGAATCGACGCCCGAATCGCTGCAGCAGCGCGTGCACGCCGTGCTCGACGCGCACGGCGTCGACTGCACGCTGACCTGGACCGTCGGCGGCCTGCCCTTCCTGACCACGCCGGGCGAACTCGTCACGGCGGTGCAGGCGGCGGTCCGCGAAGAAACCGGCCTGGACACCGAGCTGTCGACCAGCGGCGGCACCAGCGACGCGCGCTTCATCGCCAAGATCTGCAAGCAGGTGGTCGAATGCGGCCCGGTGAATGCCAGCATCCACAAGATCGACGAGCACATCGAGGTGGCCGAGATCGAGACGCTGAAGAACATCTACCTGCGCACGCTGCGCGGGCTCGACGCGGCGCTTGCTCAATGAGCACCGTCATCGAACTGATCGAAGCCGGCGCCAAGCGGCTCGAAGACGCCGGTGTGGCCTTCGGCCACGGCACCGCCAACGCCTTCGACGAAGCCGCCTGGCTCGTGCTGTGGCGCCTGAAGCAGCCGCTGGACGACCTCGACGCCGTGGCCGACACCCCCGTGTCGCCGGCCGACGCCGCCAAGGTGGTGGCCCTCATCGACGAGCGCATCGCCACGCGCAAGCCCGCCGCCTACCTCACGAAAGAGGCGTGGCTGCAAGGCGTGCCGTTCTACGTGGACGAGCGCGCCATCGTGCCGCGCAGCTTCATTGCCGAGCTCATCGCCGACGGCAGCATCGACTACTGGCTGGGCGAACACACGCAGCGCGTGCTCGACCTGTGCACCGGCAACGGCAGCCTCGCGGTGCTCGCGGCGCTCACCTACCCGGATGTGACAGTGGACGCGGCCGACCTGTCGGTGCAAGCGCTCGAAGTGGCCGCCATCAACGTCACGCGCCATGCGCTCGACGCCCGCGTCAAGTTGATCGAATCGGACGGCCTGAAGAACGTGCCCGGCACGTACGACCTCGTGCTGTGCAACCCGCCCTACGTGAACAGCGCCAGCATGGCCGCGCTGCCCGCCGAATACCGCGCCGAGCCCGAACTGGCGCTGGCCGGCGGCACCGACGGCATGGATTTCGTGCGCCAGCTGTTCACCGACGCGCCCGCCCGCATGAGCGAGCAGGCCGTGCTGGTGCTGGAAATCGGCAACGAGCGCGATTATTTCGAGACGGCATTTCCGCAGCTCGAGGTGGTCTGGCTCGAAACCTCGGCCGGTGAAGACCAGGTGTTGCTGGTCACCCGGACGGCGCTGCTGGCCGGCGCCGGCGTGCGTTAGCGACGCCCGCCGCCCCCGCTTCACCGCCTTGCACGCAGCCTCCGGGCTGCGCCCCCTTTCATCGGGCGATGTCCGCCTTTGCCCCTTCGCGCCGGCTCGCTGAAGGTCGGACGGGATAATCCCCCCTACGGTTCCTATTTCATGATTACTCTCAAAAACGTCATTCTTCGCCGCAGCGCCAAGAAACTGCTGGACGGCGCCACCGTCAATCTCAACCCCGGCGAAAAGGTCGGCCTGGTGGGACGCAACGGCGCCGGCAAGTCGTCGCTGTTCGCGCTGTTCAACGGCACGCTGCACGAAGACGGCGGCGACTTCTACATTCCCAAGCAGTGGCGCATGGCCCAGGTGGCACAGGACATGCCCGAGACCGAGGAGTCGGCCACCGACTTCGTGGTGGGCGGCGACACCCGCCTGACCGAGCTGCGCGCCACGCTGGCCGCCATCGAGGCGGCCTACGCCGAGAACCCCGACGACGCCGACATCGGCATGGAACTGGCCCACGCCTACACCGACCTGGCCGATGCCGGCGAGCACGACGCCGTGCCGCGCGCACAGGCGCTGGTGCTGGGGCTGGGCTTCAAGTCGCACGAGCTCGACGAGCCCGTCAACAGCTTCTCGGGCGGCTGGCGCATGCGCCTGCAGCTGGCCCGCGCGCTGATGTGCCCGAGCGACCTGCTGCTGCTCGACGAACCGACCAACCACCTGGACTTGGACGCCCTGGTGTGGCTCGAAGCCTGGCTGCAGAAGTACCCCGGCACCATGATCGTCATCAGCCACGACCGCGAGTTTCTCGACGCCGTGACCGACGTCACCCTGCACATCGCCAACGCGCAGCTCACGCGCTATGGCGGCAACTACAGCAAGTTCGAGGACATGCGCGCGCTGCAGATGGAGCAGCAGCAGGTGGCCTTCAGCAAGCAGCAGGACAAGATCGCCCACCTGCAGAAGTTCATCGACCGCTTCAAGGCCAAGGCCAGCAAGGCCAAGCAGGCGCAAAGCCGCGTCAAGGCGCTGGAGCGCATGGAAAAGGTGGCGCCGCTGCTGGCCGAGGCCGACTTCACCTTCGAGTTCAAGGAGCCGGGCAACATCCCGAACCCGATGCTCTCGATCGACAACGCGAGCTTCGGCTACGAGGTTGAAGGCGAAGCGCCCAAGACCATCCTGCGCGGCGTGAGCCGCTCGGTGCTGGCGGGCCAGCGCATCGGCATCCTGGGCGCCAACGGCCAGGGCAAGTCGACGCTGGTGAAGACCATTGCGCGCGAAATGGGCGCGCTGGCCGGCCAGGTCACCGAAGGCAAGGGCCTGAACATCGGCTACTTCGCGCAGCAGGAACTCGACGTGCTGCGCCCGCAGGACAACCCGCTGGAGCACATGGTGCGTATGGCGCGCGAACTGGGCAGCAATGCCAAGGAAGCCACCGGCGAGCAGGCCCTGCGCGGCTTCCTGGGCAGCTTCAACTTCAGCGGCGACATGGTCAAGCAGCCGGTGGGCACCATGAGCGGCGGCGAAAAGGCCCGCCTCGTGCTCGCGATGATGGTCTGGCAGCGCCCCAACCTGCTGCTGCTGGACGAGCCCACCAACCACCTGGACCTGGCCACCCGCGAGGCCCTGGCCGTGGCGCTCAACGAGTTCGAAGGCACGCTGATGCTGGTGAGCCACGACCGTGCGCTGCTGCGTTCGGTGTGCGACGAGTTCTGGCTCGTGGGCCGCGGCGTCGTCACCGACTTCGACGGCGACCTGGACGACTACCAGCGCTACCTGCTCGACGAATCCAAGCGCCTGCGCGAAGAGGCCAAGGTGGCCGTGCGCGAGGCGGACGCCGTGGCGGCGGCTGCTGCGGCCGCCGCAGCTGCTGCGCCAGTGAAGAGCAGCAACACCCCCGAGCAGCGCAAGCAGGACGCCCAGGAGCGCCAGCAGCGCAGCGAGCAGGCCAAGCCGCTGAAGAAGGAGATCGCGAAGATCGACGAGCGCATGGCCTCGGCCAGCACCGAGCGCAGCACGCTCGAGGCCCGGCTGGCCGAACCGCTGCCGCCCGCCGAGATCGCCGACGCCGGCAAGCGGCTGAAGGCGCTCAACGACGAGATCGCGCAGCTGGAAGAGCGCTGGCTGGCGCTGTCCGACCAGCTCGAAGCGCTGGCGGCCTAAGCCCCCTGCCCGCGCGCGGCTGGCAACCCGCCGGCCGGTTCGGGCCGGGTAGCATGGCACGCTCAGGGAACCCGCCAAGGAGCCACGCTGCATGCCTTCTTCGATCGAACTCGCCCGGGGCGATGAAAAACTCATCGCGGCCATCCATCGCAGCCGACGCCTGATCGGCCGCAAGGCCCTCATGGCCGCCGCCGCCAGCGCCATTCCGCTGCCCGGCGTCGACTGGATGGCCGACGCGGCGCTGCTCTCGCGCCTCGTGCCGCAGATCAGCGCCGAGTTCGGCCTCTCGGTCACCCAGGTCGAAAAGCTCGCGCCGCACCAGCGCGAGCGCATCCAGAAGGCCGCGACCACGCTGGGCGCCTTGCTTGTGGGGCGGCTCGTCACGCGCGAGCTGCTCATGAAGCTGGCCCGGCACGCCGGCATCCGCCTCACCGCCAAGCAGGCCACCAAGTACGTGCCCATCGCCGGGCAGGTCGTGTCGGCCGCGCTCGGCTATGCCGCGCTGCGCGCGCTGGGCGAACAGCACATCAAGGACTGCGTGCGCGTGAGCACCACGCTGGCCCTGACGCCGCCCGAGCCCGCCGAACGGCTCAAGCCGGCCTGATCCGGCCACTTCCGGGTCAGTCGCCAGCTGGCGGCGGCCCGTAGTGCGGGGCCGGCCGCAGCGCCTCTTCCTTCATGCGCTGCTCGTAGGCGGCCAGCAGCGCGACGTAGTGGCGCGACATCACGTCGCTCACCCGCCCCAGCCCGATCTTGCTGACCGTGGGCTGCGGAATGCCCGTGCGTTCCTGGATCTGCTTTTGCGTCAATCCGAGCGCTCGCAGCGCCTGCACCAATTCGCGTGGCTTCATATCGGTCCTCCCTTTTTTTCCTATTTTAGAGTCCAATACGAATATTCATCTGCGCTTGAATCTCCACCCCATGGAGACTATTGCTTCACGTGCTCTGGCCGCACGCAAATTCGCCAAGATGACGCAGAAGCAGGCCGAGGCCGCTTCGGGCGTCAAGCAGTCGAGCATCTCGAAGATCGAGCGTGGCGACACCAGCCGGTCGATGAGCGTGCTCGCCCTGGCACGCGCCTACCGCGCCGACCCCAACTGGCTCGACACCGGCGACGGCCCGGCCCCGTGGGACGAAGTGCAGATCCGCCTGGCACGCGACAACGCCCACGAGCCGCCCGGCCCCTACCGCGTCACCCGCATCGCGCCCATCGGCCCGGCCTTCGCACCGCAGACGCCCGGCACCGTGCCGCTGATCTCGTGGGAGCAGGCCGGCGAATGGCGCGGTGCCGAATCGCCGCCCCGGCCCACGCTGGCCGAACGCTGGATTCCCTGCATCGCGCACCACAGCGCCGGCACCTACGCGCTGCGCGTGCGCGGCGACAGCATGACCTCCCCGCACGGGCACCTGAAGAGCTACCCGGCCGGATCGATCGTCTTCGTCGACCCGCAGCACACCACGCCCGACGACGGCGAGCGCGTGGTCGCCAAGCTCGACGACGACATCCGTGGCGAAGTCACCTTCAAGGTCTACAAGGAAGACGCGGGCCGCCGCTGGCTGCTGCCGCTGAACCCCGCGCACGAGGCCGTGCGCGTGCCCTTCACCGTGCTGGGCACCGTGATCGGCAAGTGGGAAGACGAAGACTGAAGGCCCAAAGGGCCTCTTTTCGCGAGGTCAGGTTGCGTACAGATTCGCCGGGCACAGTGAGGTTTCTCCCGGTGGCTTGCACCTCTGATCCTCCCTCCTCCAGCAAGTCACCTTCCAGCCCGCCCTCGTGCGGGCTGTTTTTTGCCTGCACCGCTGCGCGCCGGGCAAAGGCTTTTGATGGGGTCGATTCTTTCTGGTATATAATTCGCGGTTGCCCGAAATGATCGGCCATTTGCCTGGCCAGGCAAGCTGAATCTCATACCAGCGCGTCGAAGTCATAGCGACGAGAAAAACAACAATGACTTCCGCAAACGAATCTTTGCCGTAGCGTGGACCGCGTAAGAGTTCACGACCACATTCCGACAAAAGCCCTCCTCGCGAGGGCTTTTTCATTTCTGCGCGCCAGCGCCTCCGAGGCGTCCGCCTTCCGTCAACCCCTCTTCTTTCCTACACGGTGTAACGGAATGCGACCTACGCAGTACCACGCGGGCCCAAGAGACGATTCGTTCACTGTCAGCACAGGGAACAAAGGGAATCACATGAGCCTCAGGGACATCCGCGAACGCTACGGCGTCAGCTTCGAAAGAGGAGCCCGCGTCATCTGCGGCGGCCGGCTCGGCACCGTCGCCGGCGCGAGCAGTTCGCACATCCGCATCAAGTTCGACGGGCGCCAGATCAGCAGCCCGTGCGACCCCCTGGAGGTTCAGCCCTGCCACGAAGGCGCCGTGAACCTCTCGCCGCAGACCACGCAAGACTGGCACGCCCCGGCGTAGCCCTGCCTGCGTGCCCGACGGGGCACATCTTCCTTGGCGTCCACGGTGTGGCGCAGCCGTCGCGTAGCATCGGCGCGCACCCTCACACCGCCAAGGAAACCCATGAAGACACTGAAGAGGACACTGGCACTCGCGACGATCGGCCTGGCAGCAGTGGCCACGTCGGCGCAGGCGCAGACCCGACCCGTCGTGCAGTTCATCGCCACGGGCGGCACCATCGCGATGAAGGTCGACCCTGTCACCAAGGGCGTGGTGCCCGCGATCTCGGGCGACGACCTGATGCAGACGGTGCCCGACGCCGGCAAGTACGCGACCATCGAGGTCAACAACTTCTCGGCCATGTCGTCCAACTACATCGAGGCGAAATGGTGGACGCGCCTGACCAAGGCGGTCGACGATGCGCTCGCGCGCCCCGAGGTGGCCGGCGTGGTCATCGCGCACGGCACCGACACCATGGAAGAAACGGCCTACTGGCTGGACCTGACCGTCAAGTCCGACAAGCCGGTGATCCTGATCGGCGCGCAGCGCAATGCCTCGTCGCCCGACTTCGACGGCCCGCGCAACCTGCTCAACGCCATCCGCATCGCCACCACGCCCGAAGCGCGCGGCAAGGGCGTGATGCTGGCGATGAACAACCAGATCAACGCGGCGCGCAACGTCACCAAGACGCACACCGCCAACGTCGAGACCTTCAATTCGGGCGACTTCGGTTTCCTGGGCGAGGTGTGGGACGACAAGGTCGTCTTCACGCGCGCGCCGCTGCGCCGCCAGCACATCGACATCGGCAGCGCAGAGATGCCGCGCGTGGAAATCGTCGCCATGTTCGGCGGCGCCGACGGCTCGCTCATGCGCTACGCCGTCGACCAGGGTGCCAAGGGCATCGTGGTGCAGGCGGTGGGCATGGGCAACATGAACGTCTCGATGTTCGAGGCGCTCAAGTACGCGCTGTCGAAAGGCGTGCCGGTGGTCGTCTCCACGCGCGTGCACAACGGCCGCACGCGACCGGTCTACGGCTTCGTGGGCGGCGGCAAGACCAGCGACGAGGCCGGCGCCGTGATGGCGGGCGACCTGAGCCCGCAGAAGGCACGCCTGCTGCTGATGCTCCAGCTGCACCGCGGCGTCACGAGCAAGGCCGAGCTGCAGGCCGCGTTCGACCGCTGAGCCCCGCGCACCGTGTCAGGCCGGCGCGCCGGCCAACGCATCGATCAGGGCGCGCGAGGCGGACGACAGCCGCCGGTGCGGCGCATAAATCACCGACACCGGCCGCGAACGCCCGCACGCCGGCGCCAGCACCTCCACCGCGCGGCCCTGCACGAACAGCGGGCGCGCGATGAAGTCGTAGGTCTGGCAGATCCCGAGCCCGCTCAGCGCGAGCGCAACCACGCCCAGCACATCGTCCGACACCTGGAGGCTGCCGTGCGGCGTCCAGTCCACGTCGCGCCCGTCCTCCTGAAGAATCCACGGCGCCACGCGGCCGGTGCTGGGCATCACGAAAGGCAGGCAGGCGTGCTGCGCGAGGTCGCCGATGCGCGCCGGCACGCCTGCGCGCGCGATGTAGTCCGGCGCGGCCAGCAGGCACATCGGCGCGTCCTCGAGCTTGCGCCCGACCAGGCCGCTGTCGGGCAACGGACCCATGCGGATCGCGAGGTCGTAGCCCTCGGCCACGAGGTCGACGTTGCGGTTGGTGATGTTCAGCTCCACGCGCACCTGCGGGTGGCGGGTGCAGAAAGGCTGCAACAGCGCCGGCAGCCGGTGATGGGCGTAGGTGGTGGGCACGCTCAGGCGCACGCTGCCGGTGAGCTCGTCGCCCTGCCCCTGCATCGCGCGCTCGGCATGGTCGATGAGCGCGAAGGCCGCACGCGACTGCTCCAGGTACAGCCGGCCCTGCTCGGTGAGGCTCAGGCGCCGCGTCGTGCGGCGCAGCAGCTGCACGCCCAGCCGCGCCTCCAGACGCGTGATGGCGCGGCTGAGCACCGAGGGCGTCGTCGCCAGCGCCACGGCACCGGCCGTCATCGAGCCCTTCTCGACCACGGTGACGAAGGTTTCCACATCCCCGAGGTGATCGAATCGGCGGCTCATCTTGGCTCCTGAAGAACAAATGTTTTCCTGACTGGCCAGTTTATCGCCGGCGGGGCAATCAATACATTCGATCTCAAGGGCCACAGGGCCCGGCCTCTTCACCCTTTTCCAGGAGCTACAGATGACTTCCACCACCACCGCCCCGTCGATCCGCCCCGTGCTCATGGTGCTCACCAGCCACGGCACCAAGGGCGCCACCAGCGGCGAGCCGACGGGCTTCTACCTCGGCGAACTGACCCACCCGCTGGCCGAGCTCGAAGCGGCCGGCATTGCGTTCGAACTCGCGTCCATCCAGGGCGGCGAACCGCCGGTCGATGGCCTGGACCTCGGCGATGCGGTCAATGCGCGCTACTGGAACGACAGCGGCTTTCGCGACGCCCTGCGCCACACGCAGCGCCTGGGCGATGTCGACGCCTCGAAGTACAGCGCGATCTTCTTTGCCGGCGGACACGGCGCGATGTGGGACTTTCCAACCAGCCCCGACGCAGCGCGCGTGACCCGCGAGGTCTACGAAGCGGGCGGCGTGGTGGGCGCGGTGTGCCATGGCCCCGCGGCGCTGGTCAACGTGACGCTGGGCAACGGCGCCTACCTGGTCGCGGGCAAGAACCTCAGCGCCTTCACCGACGACGAAGAACGCGCCGTCGGCCTCGCGCAGACCGTGCCCTTCCTGCTGGCCACCACGCTCGTGCAACGCGGCGCGCACCACCACCCGGCGCCCGACTGGACGGCCCAGGTCGTGGTCGACGGCCGGCTCGTCACGGGGCAGAACCCGCAGTCGGCCGCGGGCGTCGGTGCGGCGATGCGCGAACTGCTGCTGCGCCAGAACTGAAAGGAAAGAACGTCCATGAACGCTCTTCACAAACTCGCCGCCGTCGCGACCCTCGGCATGGCCGCGCTCGGCGCGCAGGCTGCCAACGTGCTGGTCGTGCTCTCGGATGCCGACCACCTCGACCTGAAGGACGGCAAGGTCTTCGCCACCGGCTTCTATCTGAACGAACTGATGCAGCCGGTGAAGCTGCTGCTCGACGCCGGCCACCAGCTGACCTTCGCCACGCCGCAGGGCAACGCGCCCACCGTGGACGCATCGTCAGTCGACAAGATGTATTTCGATGGCGACGAAGCCGCCCTCAAACAGCACAAGGCGTTGCTCGACAAATTGAAGCTCACCTCGCGCACGGACTCGCCGGTGATCAGCCTGTCGCGCGTGGCGCAGATCGGCTACGCCCGCTTCGATGCCGTCTACGTGCCGGGCGGCCATGCGCCCATGCAGGACCTGCTGACCAGCCCTGCGCTGGGTCGGTTGCTCGCGGACTTTCATGCGCGCCACAAGACCACGGCCCTCGTGTGCCACGGCCCGATCGCACTGCTCTCGACCTTGCCCGATGCACAGGGCTTCACCAACCGGCTCGCGGCCGGCGGCACGGTCGAGCAACGCCCGGACTGGATCTACGCCGGCTACCGCATGACCGTGATCAGCAACCAGGAAGAGGAGCTTGCCAAGGCGGCGCTGCAGGGCGGCACGATGAAGTTCTATCCGCAGACCGCGCTGCAGCAGGCCGGCGGTGCCTACAGCAGCAACCGGGCGCCGTTCACGCCGAACGTGGTGATGGACCGCGAGCTCATCACCGGGCAGAACCCGGCGTCGGCGATCGGTGTGGGGCGCGAACTGCTCAAGCGGCTCAGGCAACAGCCGGCGTCCTGACGCGGTCCTGGCGTCGAACCCAAGAAAAAAGCCAGCTGTCGGGTGACAGCTGGCTTTTCATGTTTCGCATGGCTCGGTGGTAGGACGTACTGGATTCGAACCAGTGACCAACGGATTAAAAGTCCGCTGCTCTACCAACTGAGCTAACGTCCCGGAACCATTTTTCTTGCTTCTTGCCGACGTTGAATCCAGCAAAGCCTTGGATTATAGCGTGGTGTTTCTCGCAATTTCGTCGAGCACCCACCCTGCCGCACATTGACCGAAGGTGGCGGTCACGCTGACCACCGATCCGTAGCCGTGGCAGTTGAGCGAACCGTCGCCCGCATCGATCTGGCAGGACGCATCGGGCGGTGCCACGCTCTCGCGGCTGAACACGCAGGCCAGGCCGATCTTGCGGCCTTCGCGCGGCGCGCCGTGCAGCTTGCGCAGCCGCTGGCGAAGCTGGGCCAGCAGCGGGTCGTGGGTGACGAGCGACAGGTCGTCGATGTCGACCTTGTGCGCCTGTCGCTTGCCGCCCGCCGCGCCGACCGTGATGAACGCGGTGCTGCGCGACACGGTGCGCGCCCAGGCGGCCATGGCGAGCTTGGCCTTCACCTGGTCGCAGGCATCGATGACCGCGTGCACCGGCCCGTGGGCGGCCTGCGCGGTCTCGAGCAGCGACGCCCAGTTGTCGGGCTCGACGAACTCGTCGATGGCGAGCACCTGGCAGTCGGGGTTGATCTGCGCGATGCGCTCACGCATGGCCTCGACCTTGGCCTGCCCGACGGTCGAGTCGAGCGCGTGGATCTGGCGATTGATGTTCGACTCCGACACGTGGTCGAGGTCGATGAGCGTCAGTCGCCCCACTCCGCTGCGCGCCAGCGCCTCGACCGCCCACGAGCCCACGCCGCCGATGCCGACGACGAGTACATGCGCGTGACGGATGCGCGCGGCACCGGCCACGCTGTACAGGCGCTCGAGTCCGCCGAAGCGGCGTGCAAAGTCAGGCGCCGCGGTGTCGGTGAGGACATCCGCGGCGGCCATGGGGAGGGACGAGGCTTCTTCAGCCGAAGGCATCATCGAAGCACTCTCAAGCAGAACACTCCGCCGAAACGGTCATTGCATCAACGCAGGCGCGACAGACGCTCGCGGCCGGCCTGTGCGGCTTCCGACTGCGGGTAGGCCTTGGTCAGGTCTTCCAGCGTGCGGCGTGCGGCGCGCGTGTCCTTCAGTTCGATCTGGCAATTCGCGATCGACAGCACGGCTTCGGGCGCCTTGGCGTGGTCAGGCGCGAGAGAGAGCATCGAGCGGAAATTGGCAATGGCTTCGTTGTAGTTGCGCGTGGCGTACTGCGCATTGCCGAGCCAGAACAGCGCGGACGCGTTGTAGCCGCTTTGCGGGTAGCGCTTCACGAACTCGGCGAAGGCGGTCTGGGCCTGTGCGAACTGGCCCGAGCGGAAGACGCCCAAGGCTGCTTCGAAGTCGGCCTTTTCCTTCGGATCGGCGTTGAACTCGCGCCCGTCGATCGAGACCTTGGAAGGCTCGTTCTGCTTGAGCTTGTCGTCGATCGTGGTCTGGCGCGACTGCATTTCGCTCAGCGTGCGCGTGAGCTGCTCGTTCTGGCCGGTCATGCGTGCCAGTTCGCCGCGCATCTGCTCGATCTGGCTTTGCAGGTCGAGCAGGCTGCGGCGCAGCTGGCCGTTTTCGTCGGCCAGGCGCTGGTCGGTCTGCTGGCGCATGGCTTCGACGCGCTGGCGCAGGTCGAGGATGGCGCGGCGCGCCTCGTCGTCCTCGAACAGCGCCGCCTGCGAGCCGGCCGACGCGCAGAACAAGGCGGCGGCGAGGGCCGCGCCTCGCCACAGGGCACGTGGTTGCATCACCGGGTGTAGCGGATTTCAGCGCGGCGGTTCTGCGCCCACACTTCTTCGCCCGAGCCTTGGGCCGCGGGCTTTTCCTTGCCGAAGCTCACGGCTTCGATCTGGCTGTCGTTCACGCCCAGCAGCGTGAGCGCACGGCGCACGGCTTCGGAACGCTTCTGGCCGAGGGCCAGGTTGTACTCGCGGCCGCCGCGCTCGTCGGTGTGGCCTTCGATCGAGATGCGACGTTGCGTGGCGCCCTTGAGGAAGCGCGCATGGCCATCGATCACCGACTGGAACTCGGGCTTGACCGTGTAGCTGTCGTAGTCGAAGTACACGATGCGTGCCACGCCGACCGGACCTTGCGCCGTGTTGGCGTTCGGGTCGATGGTCACCGGGGCCACGGCGGTTGCGCCGCCTTGCTGGCCGCCGGCCGTGCCGCTGCGGTCGGTGACCGGCGTTTCGTTGAGCTTGGTGCCCGACGAGCAACCGGCGATGAGCGCCACGATGGCGAGCGAATAGATCGTACGTTTCAACATTTGCGAACTCCTCAAGTAAATTTATCTGGTCAATGCTTATTGCTTCTGAAACGGACCCCAGTCCGGTTCACGGATGTCTCCCGCCTGACCCGCGAGGCGGGCCTTGATCTTTCCGTCCAGCGTGGTCGTCATGAGCGCCTCGCGGCCCTGCAGGTGCGTGGCATAGACGATCAGCTTGCTGTTGGGTGCGAAGCTCGGGCTCTCGTCGGCCGTGGTGTCGGTGATCGCGGCGACATTGCCGCTGGCCAACTCCATCACGTGGAGTTTGAACGCACCGCCGACCCGCGAGATGTAGGCCAACCACCGGCCATCGCCGCTGACAGATGGAGAAATGTTGTAGGTGCCGCTGAAGGTGACCCGCGTCGGGTTGCCACCGCTGGCGCTCATCTTGTAGATCTGGGGCGCGCCGCCGCGGTCGCTCACGAAGTAGATCGTGCTGCCGTCGGCCGAGTACACGGGCTCGGTGTCGATGCTCGAGCTCTGGGTCAGGCGGCGCGGTTCGCCGCCGCTGGCCGGGATGGTGTACAGCTGCGAGCCGCCATCGCGGCTGAGCGTGACGGCCAGCGAGCCGCCGTCGGGTGCCCAAGCCGGGGCGCTGTTGGAGCCCTTGAAGTTGGCGAGCAGCCGGCGCTGGCCGCTGGCCACGTTGTGCACGTAGACCACGGGCTTGCGCGACTCGAAGGACACATACGCCAACTGCTGGCCGTTGGACGACCAGCAGGGCGAGATGATCGGCTCGGGGCTGGCGAGCGCAGCCTGCGCGTTCTCGCCGTCGGCATCGGCCACCCACAGCGAATAGCGGCTGCCACCCTTGGTGACGTAGGCGATGCGGGTCGAGAAGATGCCCTTCTCGCCGGTCAGCTTCTCGTACACGTAGTCGGCGATGCGGTGGGCCGCCAGGCGCAGGTCGCCCTGCGGCACGGTGTAGCTCTGGCCGCCGAGGTCGCGGTCTTTCACGACGTCCCACAGGCGAAAGCGCACGTCGTAGCGGCCGTCGCCGAGCCGGCTCACGCTGCCCACCACGAGCGAATCGGCGGTGCGCTGGCGCCACAGGGCGAGGTCGGGGCGCGAGGACTCATCGAGCGCCTGGCCCGAGGCATCGACGCCGCGGAACTGGCCGCTGCGTTCGAGGTCGGCCTGGACGATGTCGGAAATCTTCTGGGGCGAGGCGTCCTGCCCCCGGAAAGGCACGAGCGCGATCGGCAACTGCGTCAGCCCCACGCCCGACACCTCGACCCGGAACTGGGCCATGGCGGGAAGCATGGGAGAGGCAGCAAGGGCCGCGATGAGGCTGCGGCGTGCAATCAACGATGAAGAAGGAGTTGGGGAAAGATCTGGCAACGGCTTGTTCATGCGGTTCGGAGAGGTTTCCGGGTAAAAAGTTTCTCCCCGGCGTTTCACGGGCCACATGTTACACACTGGGTTGAACCCGCCGTCACAAAACGTTTATCCGGCGAAATGGTCCTACAGCCCCTCAAAAAGGCGGTCGGAGCCGCCCCGTAAAATCCGCCGCCATATGCAAGCATCCCCCGGCAGCGAGAGCGCCCGCCCTCCCCTCATGCGCCGGCTGGCGCGACTCATGACCTGGTTCGGCAGTTCGCGCCAATGGTGGGCCGTGGGGCTGATCGGCGCCCTGCTGGCCGCGCTCACCGAGCCGCTCATGGCCGCCCTGCTCAAGCCGCTGCTCGACCGGGGCTTCACGCGCGGCGAGATGCCGCTGTGGTTCATTCCGGCCGCCGTGCTGCTGCTGTTCGCGGTGCGCGGCATCGCGCAGTTCATTTCGCAGTACGCGCTCTCGCGCATCGCCAACGAAGGCATGCAGAAGCTGCGCCGCGTGCTGTTCGAACGGCTGCTCGGCGCCGAGCTGGCGCTGTTCGCGCGGCAGTCGGCCAGTGCGCTGTCGAACACCGTGGTGTACGAGGTGCAGACCGGCGCCATGCTGCTGGTGCAGGCGCTGCTCGGGCTGTCGCGCGACGGCTTCACGCTGATCGCGCTGCTGGGCTACCTGGTCTACCTGAACTGGAAACTCACGCTCATCGTCGCCTTCCTGGTGCCCAGCATCTCCTGGATCATGAAGGTGTTCTCCAAGCGCCTGTACAAGCTCACGCAGCAAGGCCAGCAGGCCACCGACGAGCTTGCCTACGTGGTCGAGGAAAACGTACTGGCCCACCGCGTGGTGCGGCTGCACGGCGCGGAGCAGGCGCAGGAGCGCCGCTTCGAGCAGCTGAGCCAGCGCCTGAACCGCTTGGCCGTGAAATCGACCATCGCCCAGGCCGCCACCACGCCGCTGACGCAGATGATGGCTTCGCTGGCGCTGTCGGTGGTGGTGATGATCGCGCTGTGGCAAAGCGGCAAGCAGGGCTTCACGGTGGGCGGCTTCGTCGCCTACATCACGGCCATGCTGATGCTGATCGCACCGATCCGCCGCCTCGCCGAAGTGGCCGGGCCGATCACGCGCGGGCTGGCCGCCCTCGAGCGCGGCTTGATCCTCATCGACGAGGTCGCACCGGAATCGCAGGGCACCTTCAGCGTCGCGCACGCCCAAGGCCACATCGAGCTGCGCAACGTGCAGGTCAGCTACCGCGGCGACGACGAACAGCGCGCGCTCGACGGCGTGAACCTCGTCATCGAGCCGGGCCAGGTGGTGGCCTTCGTCGGCCCCTCGGGCTCGGGCAAGACCACGCTGGTCAACCTGCTGCCGCGCTTCGTGCAGCCCAGCGGCGGCCAGGTGCTGCTCGACGGCCACGACACCAGCGAATGGCAGCTCAAGAGCCTGCGCGCCCAGTTCGCGATGGTGAGCCAGGACGTGGTCATGCTCAACGACACGCTCGCCGCCAACGTGGCGCTGGGCGGCGACATCGACATCGCGCGCGTGCAGTCCTGCCTCGAGGCGGCCAACCTGAGCGCGCACGTTGAGACCCTGCCGCAGGGCATCGACACCGTGCTGGGCCACAACGCCACGCAGCTGTCGGGCGGCCAGCGCCAGCGGCTGGCGATTGCCCGCGCGCTCTACAAGAACGCGCCCGTGCTGCTGCTCGACGAAGCCACGTCGGCGCTCGACACCGAATCGGAACGGCTGGTGCAGGACGCCCTGCAGCGCCTGATGCAAGGCCGCACCACGCTGATCGTGGCGCACCGCCTGTCGACCATCCAGCATGCCGACCGCATCATCGTGATGGAGCAAGGCCGCATCGCCGAGCAAGGCAGCCACGAGCAGCTCATGGCGAGCGACGGGCTCTATGCACGGCTGCAGACGCTGGCGGTGCGCAGCGCGGCGCCGGGCCAGGACCCGACGCTCTGACGCCCCTCAGCGCGCGGTGCCTGCCGCGCTGCGCGCCTTCTTCGCCGCCGGCGCGGCGTTCTGCGGCGGCAGCGTGCCATCGGACACCAGCACGCCCGTCGACAGGATGAATTCCGCGGCGCTTTCGATGTCGCCCTGCAGCGCGGCACGAGCCTTGGCGCCGTCGCGGCGCTTCAGCGCGGCCAGCAAGGCCGCATGGTGCGACATCGCCACCTTGTCCCCCACGCGGCGCGAGCCGGCCCGCAGGTCGTAGTTGAGGATGGGGCCGATGCGCAGCCACAGCGCCTCGATCATCTGCAACAACACCGGCATGTCGGCGGCGGCGTAGACCGCGAAGTGGAACTCCTTGTTGAAGGTGACGAGCTTCGAGCCGTCCGGGCTCGCCGCATTCATCTCGGCCGCGAACTCGTCGTGCCAGCGCGTGATGTCGCGCAGCGCCACCGCGCCCGACGCCGAGGCCGCCAGCTCCGTGGCCAAACCTTCGAGGTTGGTACGGATGGTGGTGATTTCCTTGAACTGCGCCGCCGTCATCCGGGGCACGCGCAAGGTGCGGCTGGGCGTGAGTTCGAGCGCCTGCTCGGCCACCAGGCGCTGCATCGCCTCGCGCACCGGCATCACGCTCACGCCCAGCGCCTCGGCCGCGCTGCGCAATGAAATCTGCTCGCCCGGCATCATCTGCCCGCTCATCACGAGGTCGCGCAACTGGTCGTAGACGTTGGCACTGAGCGTCTGGCGCTTCAGGGGGGTGACGAGATCGGTGAGGCTCATGCGTCGAAGTATATGGCCGGGGTATTCCCTATGATTTAGATGTGATCACAGATATACGATCCACGTCATTCCGAAATCGACCTCAAGGATCTCTTCAGCATGTGGAACAACAACTCCCTCGCCGGCCGGCGCGTGCTCGTCACCGCCGGTGCCAACGGCATCGGCCTGGACATCGTGCGCAGCTTCGCCGCGGCGGGCGCCAAGGTCTTCGTCTGCGATGTGCAGGCTGCCAGCCTCGACCAGCTGGCGCGTGAGCTGCCCGAGGTGGGCCGCTGCGTCGCCGACGTGTCCAACGAGGACGACGTGGCCCGCCTGTTCGAGGCCGTCGACCGCGAACTCGGCGGCCTCGACGTGCTGGTGAACAACGCCGGCGTGGCCGGCCCCACCGGCCCGGTCGAGACCGTCTCGCTCGCCGACTGGGAACGCACGATGGCCGTCAACGTCACCGGCCAGTTCCTCTGCGTGCGGCTGGCCGTGCCGCGGCTGCGCAAGGGCCGCCTGCCCGCCATCATCAACCTGTCCTCGGCCGCCGGGCACCTGGGCATGCCGGGGCGCTCGCCCTACTCCGCCTCGAAGTGGGCCGTCATCGGCTTCACGAAAACGCTGGCGCTCGAGCTCGGGGCCGACGGCATCCGCGTCAACGCGATCCTGCCCGGCGCGGTCGATGGTCCGCGCATCCGTGCCGTGATCGCCGCCAAGGCCGAGGCGCTGGGCAAGCCGCTCGACGAAGTGACGCGCACCTACACCGCGCAGGCCGCGCTGGGCCGCATGGTGACGGCCACGGACATCGCGAACATGGTGCTGTTCGCCGCCAGCGACCTGGCCGCCAGCGTCACGGGCCAGGAGCTCGTGGTGGACGGCCACACGCAAGCACTGAGCTGATCCGCTCGCACGCCCTTTCTTTCCCTCTTCTTCTTTCCGGACACCTCATGGCCCAACGCCCCAAAGCCATCATCACCTGCGCCCCCACGGGCGCCATCCACACGCCCAGCATGTCGCCGCACCTTCCCGTGACGGCCGACGAAATTGCGCAAGCCTCCATCGAAGCCGCCCGCGCCGGCGCTGCGATCCTGCACCTGCATGCGCGCGACCCGAAGGACGGCCGCCCCTCGCAGGACCCGGACCTGTTCCGCCCCTTCCTCTCGAAGATCAAGGCCGCGACCGACGCGGTGATCAACATCACCACCGGCGGCAGCCCGCACATGAGCGTCGAAGAGCGCATGCGCCCGGCCACCACCTTCAAGCCCGAGCTCGCCTCGCTCAACATGGGCTCGATGAACTTCGGCCTCTTTCCGATGCTGGAGCGCTTCAAGTCCTTCGAGCATGAATGGGAGCGCGAGCACCTGGAGAACAGCCGCAACCTGATCTTCAAGAACACCTTCGCCGACATCGAGAACATCCTCAAGCTCGGCAACGCCAACGGCACGCGTTTCGAGTTCGAGTGCTACGACGTGAGCCACCTCAACAACCTGCGGCACTTCCTGGACCGCGGGCTGGTGCAGGCCCCGGTCTTCGTGCAGACGGTCTTCGGCATCCTGGGCGGTATCGGCGCCGATCCCGAAGACCTGATGCACATGCGCCGCACCGCCGTGCGGCTGTTCGGCGACCGCTTCGAGTGGTCGATCCTCGGCACCGGCCGCAACCAGCTGCCGCTGGCCACCATCGGCGCGGCCATGGGCGCGCATGTGCGCGTCGGGCTCGAAGACTCGCTGTGGATCGGCCCGGGCCGGCTCGCCGCGTCGAGCGCCGAACAGGTGCTGCGCATCCGCGCCGTGCTGGAGGCCCTGAACATCGACATCGCGACACCCGCCGAAGCCCGCGAGATCCTGGGCCTCAAGGGCGCGGCGAACGTCGACTTCTAGCCCTGCGCCAGAACCACTGACCCGACTCGGCCCGGCCCATGACCGGGCCGCATCTGCACGCCCGCCGGCTCCCGCCGACGACCTTCCGCCAGAACACGACAGGACAGGAGAGAGACATCCCATGCAACACCCATCCATCCCCGCCACGCCGCCGGGCCTGCGCGCCCGCCAGGCCGTCGACGAGCAGGCCTCGCTCAATGCGCTGATCTTCCGCAAGCTCATGCCGCTGCTGGTGCTGGCCTATGTGATCAGCTTCATCGACCGCACCAACATCGCGCTGGCCAAGAGCCATATGGCCGTGGACATCGGCATCTCGGCGGCCGCCTACGGGCTGGGCGCCGGGCTGTTCTTCCTGAGCTACGCGCTGCTCGAAGTGCCCAGCAATCTGGTGATGCACCGTGTGGGCGCGCGCTGGTGGATCGCCCGCATCATGATCACCTGGGGCTTGCTGTCGGCCGGCATGGCCTTCGTCACGGGCGAGACCTCGTTCTACGTGATGCGCATCCTGCTCGGCGCGGCGGAAGCCGGCCTGTTCCCGGGCGTGATGCTGTACCTGAACTACTGGTTCGGTCGCAAGGACCGCGCACGCGCCACGGGCTACTTCCTGCTCGGCGTGTGCATCGCGAACATCCTCAGCGGCCCGGTCGGCGGCGCGCTGCTGCAGATGGACGGCCTGTGGGGCTGGCACGGCTGGCAATGGATGTTCGTGCTCGAAGGCCTGCCCGCCGTGGCGCTGGCCTTCGTGGTCTGGCGCAAGCTGCCCGACGGCCCCTCCAGCGCCAGCTGGCTCACGCGCCCGCAGGCACAGGCCATCGAACGCCAGCTCGCCGCCGAACGCGCCGAGGACGTGGCCAACGGGCAGGTCGGCGAGTCGTTCCGCGCCTGCCTGGTCGACCGGCAGATCTGGCTGGCGATCTTTGTCTACTTCTGCCACCAGATCAGCATCTACACGGTGATCTTCTTCCTGCCGAGCAGCATCGGCACCTACGGCAAGCTCTCGCCGCTGGAGATCGGCGCGCTCAACTCGCTGCCCTGGGTGGCCGCCGCCGTCGGCGCCATTGCGCTGCCGCGCCTCGCGGTCACGCCGCAGCGCGGCCGGCGCCTGCTGCTGGTAGGGCTGGTTTCGATGGCGGTGGGCCTGCTGATCGCAGCCTTCGCAAGCCCGGCCGTCGCGCTGGCCGGCTTCTGCCTCACGGGCTCGATGTTCTTCGTGGTGCAGTCCGTGATCTTCCTGTTCGCGTCGTCACGGCTGGCCGGTGTGGCGCTGGCAGGTGGACTCGCGTTGGTCAACACCTGCGGCCTCGTGGGCGGCTTCATCGGCCCGTCGGTGATGGGCTGGATCGAGCAGAGCACGGGCAGCACGAAGAACGGCCTGCTGTTGATCGCCGGCATGCTGGTGGCCGCCGCGCTGGCCAGCGTCTGGATGCGGCAGGGCCAGGAGTCGAAGCGCTGACCCGTCGTTCCAACGGGCCGCGCGCTCCTGTCGTCAGAGCAGCACGATGTCGTACTGCCCCTGCCCGATCGCCGGCTCCGACTGCAGCGAGATCGGCTTGCCGATGAAGTCGCTCAGCCCCGCGAGGTGCTGGCTCTCCTCGTCGAGGAACAGCTCGATCACCTGCGGCGACGAGACGATGCGGAACTCGCGTGGCGTGAACTGCCGCGCCTCGCGCAGGATCTCGCGCATCACGTCGTAGGCCACGCTGCGCGCGGTCTTCACGATGCCCTGCCCGCCGCAGGCCACGCAGGGCTCGCACAGCATGTGGGCCAGCGATTCGCGCGTGCGCTTGCGCGTCATCTCGACGAGGCCCAGCTGCGAGAAGCCGCCGGCCGTGGTCTTCACGCGGTCGCGCGCGAGCTGCTTGCGGAACTCCGCCAGCACCTGCTCGCGATGGTCGTCGCGTGCCATGTCGATGAAGTCGACGATGATGATCCCGCCCAGGTTGCGCAAGCGCAGCTGCCGCGCAATGGCCTGCGCGGCCTCCAGGTTGGTCTTGAAGATGGTGTCGTCGAAGTTGCGCGCACCGACGAAGCCGCCGGTGTTCACGTCGACCGTGGTCAGCGCCTCGGTCTGGTCGACCACGAGGTAGCCGCCCGATTTCAGGTCGACGCGCCGGCCCAGTGCCTTCGCGATTTCCTCGTCCACCGAGTACAGGTCGAAGATCGGCCGCTCGCCCTTGTAGTGCTGCAGCTTGCCGGCCGCCTGCGGCATGAATTCGAGGCCGAACTTCAGCAGCACCTCGAACTGCTCGCGCGAGTCGATGCGGATGGTCTGCGTGTCTTCGGAGGTCATGTCGCGCAGCACGCGCTGCAGCAGGCTCAGGTCCTGGTGCAGCAGCGACATGGCCGGCATCCGGCTCGAGGCCTCGCGGATGCGCGTCCAGGTCTTGCGCAGGTAGGCGATGTCTTCGGCCAGTTCGGCATCGGCCGCGTCTTCGCCGTTGGTGCGCAGGATGAAGCCGCCCGTGTTCACAGGCACCACGCCACCGCTCTCGGCGGCCGCGGCCGCTTCGATGAGCGCCAGCATGCGGTTGCGCAGCGACTCGCGCTGGTCGGGCGGGATCTTCTGCGACACGCCGATGTGGTTGTCCTGCGGCAGGAACACCAGCAGCCGGCCCGCGATGCTGATCTGCGTGGACAGCCGCGCGCCCTTGGTGCCGATCGGGTCCTTGATGACCTGCACCAGCAGCGACTGGCCCTCGAACACCTGCTTCTCGATGGGCACCATCGGCCCGCCGTTGCGGTGGTCGCGCTCGGGCGGCGCGGCGCTCGGGCGCGAGCCCGGCGTGAACGGCGAGACGATGTCAGCCACGTGCAGGAAGGCGGTGCGCTCCAGGCCGATGTCGATGAAGGCCGACTGCATGCCCGGCAGCACGCGCGAGACCTTGCCCAGGTAGATGTTGCCGACCAGCCCGCGCTCGAGCGTGCGCTCGACGTGCAGCTCTTGCACCGCGCCGTGCTCGACCAGCGCCACACGGGTCTCCTGCGGAGACCAGTTGATCAGGATGTCTTGCATGGATGTCTTAAGTATTGAAACCGACGCCTCGAAGCAGCTGCGCGGTCTCGAACATGGGGAGTCCCATGATGCCCGAATAGGAGCCGCTGATGTGCTCCACGAACGCCGCCGCCGCGCCCTGGATGGCATAGGCGCCGGCCTTGCCGAGCGGCTCGCCGCTGGCGGCGTAGGCCGCGACCTGCTTCTTCGTGAGCGTGGCGAAGCGCACGCGCGACACGCTGAGCGCCGCATGGCGGCGACGGCCGTTCTGCAGTGCGACTGCGGTGAGCACGCGGTGCGTGGCGCCGGACAGGTGCGCGAGCATGCGCTCGGCATCGCGCGCGTCCTCGGGTTTGCCGAGGATGGTGCGGCCGAGCGCGACCGTGGTGTCGGCGCAGAGCACGGGCGCATCGGCCAGGCCGAGGCGCTTGCGTCGCACAACGGCGGCATCGAGCTTGAGGGCGGTGACGCGCTGCACGTAGGCGGTGGGCGACTCGTTCGGCAGCAAGGCCTCGAGCGCCTCAGCGTCTTCGTCGGCACCGGCCAGCAGCAGTTCGTGGCGCACGCCGAGCTGGCCGAGCAATTGGGCGCGGCGCGGGCTTTGCGACGCGAGGTAGATGAAGTCAGGCAAGTTCAGGTCTCCGAGGTGGGCCCCACCGCCGGCCCCGTGATCATTCCCGGTGGTACGGATGGCCCGCGTTGACCGACCACGCCCGGTAGAGCTGTTCGACCAGCAGCACGCGCGCCATGGCATGCGGCAGGGTCAAGTCGGACAGGCGGATGCGTTCGTGCGCCGCGGCCTTGAAGGCCGGGTCGAGCCCGTCGGGGCCGCCGATGACCAGCGCGACGTCGTCGCCCTCAACCTGCCAGGTCTGCAGCCGTGTGGCCAGCGCCTTGGTGGTGAGCGCGGTGCCGCGCTCGTCGAGCACGACGATGCGCATGCCGCGGGCGATGGCGCCCTCGATGCGCTCGCGCTCGGCGGCATACAGCGTCTCGAGTGTCTTGGAACCGCGCGGCTCGGTCTTGACGGCGCGCAGCTCGAGCTTGAGCTCGGGCGGGAATCGCTTGGCGTAGTCGTCCCAGGCAGTCTGCGCCCAGTCGGGCATGCGCTGCCCGACGGCGACCACCAGCAGCTTCATGCGCGGCGGGCGGGTGCCTTCTTGGCCGGCGCCTTCTTTGCAGCGACCTTCTTGGCGGCCGGCTTGCCGACCACCTTCACCGGCACGCGTGCGGTGCCCGTGGCGGACTTCTTCGCAGGCGCCTTCTTGGCGGCGGTCTTGCCCGCGGTCTTCGATGCGGCCTTCTTCGCCGGGGCCTTGGCGGCCTTGGCTTCCTGCTCGGCTGCGCGGATCGCGGTCTTGGCGGCGCTCGAACGGCGCAGGCTCGGCGTCTTGGCGGCGGCCGTCTTCTTCTCTTCGGCGCCCTTGACGACGGACGAGGCGGTGGCCAACGCGGGCTTGGTGGCGCCGAGCTTGGCGCGCACCGGCTTGTCGCCCCAGATCTCTTCGAGGTGGTAGTACTGGCGGATGGCGGGCTGCATGATGTGCGCCACGGCCGCGCCGCAGTCCACGATGATCCACTCGCCGTTTTCCTCGCCCTCGGTGCGCGGCTTGGCAAAGCCGGCTTCACGCACGGCGTCGCGCACGCTCGAGGCGAGCGCCTTGGTCTGGCGGTTGGAGGTGCCCGACGCCACGATCACGCGCTCGAACAGCGGCGAGAGGTGCTCCGTGTCGAATACCTGGATGTCCTGCGCCTTGACGTCTTCGAGACCATCGATGATGGCTCGCTGGAGTTTTTGGATGTCTTTTTTGGCGGCGGCTTCAGTGGTCATCAGGCAGAGCGGTAGAGGTGGTGTTGGTCAATATAGCGTGCAACCGTGGGCGGAACCAGCGAGGAAATGTCCACACCCGACGCCACACGCCGCCGGATATCGGTGGCGCTGGTGTCCATGGCGGCAGGCAGTTCAAGCGCCTCGAAACGCGCGCCAGCCGGGAGGCCGGGCAGCTGTTTCGGATCAAAACGAGTGACGTCACCCGTCGATAGTGCGCGATACGCTACAGAAACGATAGCAATGCCGAGTATATCCTGCCAGCCGTGCCAGGTCGGCAAGGCCGCCGCCTGGTCCGCGCCCATCACCAGCACGAGCTGCGCGCCGGGCTGCTCTTTCTGCAATTCATGCAGCGTGTCGAGCGTGTAGGTCGGGCCGTCGCGCAACACCTCGCGGCTGTCGATGACGACCTTGCCTTGCAAGTTGCCGAAGGCCAGTTGCGCCATCGCGAGGCGGTCTTCCTTCGGCGTGAGCGTGCGGCTCTTGTGCCAGGCCTGCCCCGTGGGAATGACGTGCAACTCCGTCAGATCGAGTTGCGCCAATGCAGCTTCGGCCAGGGCGACGTGGGCGTTGTGCGGCGGGTCGAAGGCCCCGCCGAAGACGCCGATGCGCAAAGCGGAACCGGTGGGGCTCACACCCAGTCCCGGCGCACGATGAAGTCGCTGTACAGCGCGGCTTCGGGGCTGCCCGCTTCGGGCTGTTGCCGGTAGGCCCAGCTCGCGAGCGGCGGCATCGACAGCAGGATCGATTCGGTGCGTCCGCCCGACTGCAGGCCGAAGTGCGTGCCGCGGTCCCACACGAGGTTGAACTCGACATAGCGCCCGCGCCGGTACAGCTGGAACTCGCGTTCGCGCTCGCCGTACGACATGCTGCGGCGGCGCTCGACGATCGGCAGGTAGGCCTGCAGGAAGGCATCGCCGACCGAGCGGATCAGCGCAAAGCCGTTCTCGATGCCGCCCTCGGCGAAGTCGTCGAAGAAGATGCCACCGATGCCGCGCTGCTCGTTGCGGTGCTTGAGGAAAAAATACTCGTCGCACCAGGTCTTGAAGCGCGGGTACTTGTCGGCGCCGAAGGGGGCGAGCGCATCGCGGCACACGGTGTGGAAGTGCACCGCGTCTTCTTCGAAGCCGTAGCACGGCGTGAGGTCCATGCCGCCGCCGAACCAGCACACGGGATCACCGCCGCCCGCGGGCTGCGCGGCCAGCATGCGCACGTTCATGTGGACGATCGGCACGTAGGGATTGCGCGGATGGAACACCAGCGACACGCCCATGGCCTCGAACGGCGCGCCCGAGAGCTCGGGGCGGTTCTGCGTGGCCGAGGGCGGCAGCTTGGCGCCACGCACCTGCGAGAAGCCGACGCCGGCGCGCTCGAACAGCGCGCCGCTTTCGAGAATGCAGGTCAGGCCACTGCCCTGCAGCGGCTCGCCGGGCTCTTTCTGCCAGGCGTCGCGCACCGCACTGCCGCCATCCGCCGCCTCGACCGCCGAGATGATCGATTGCTGCAGTCCGCGCAGGTAGTCGCCGACCGCCTTCGGCTGGGTGGCTGGCATCAGGCGTGGGGCGTGTTGCGCGCGTTGACGGCGCGGTAGCCGATGTCCTTGCGGTACTGCGCACCGTCGAACTGCACGCGCGCCGCGACCTCGTAGGCGCGCTGCTGCGCCTGCTTGACGCTGTCGGCCAGCACGGTCACGCAGAGCACGCGGCCGCCGCTGGTCTTGAGTTCGCCGTTTTCCAGCGTGGTGCCCGCGTGGAACACCACGGCGTCGGGCGCCTCGGCCGGAATGCCGCTGATGCGGTCGCCCTTGCGCGGCGACAGCGGATAGCCGTGCGCGGCCATCACCACGCCGAGCGCCACGCGCCGGTCCCACTGAAGCTCGACCTGGTCGAGCGTGCCGTCGGTGGCGTGCCAGAACACCTCGAACAGGTCGGACTTCAGGCGCATCATGATCGGCTGCGTCTCGGGGTCGCCCATGCGGCAGTTGAATTCGAGCGTCTTGGGTTGGCCGGCCGCGTCGATCATCAGGCCGGCATAGAGGAAGCCGGTGAACGGAATGCCGTCCTTTTCCATGCCGCGGATGGTCGGCAGGATGATCTCGCGCATGGCGCGCGCATGCACCTCGGCCGTGACCACGGGCGCGGGCGAGTACGCGCCCATGCCGCCGGTGTTCGGGCCTTCGTCGCCGTCAAGCAGGCGCTTGTGGTCCTGGCTGGTGGCCAGCGCGGCAACGTTCTTGCCATCGCACATCACGATGAAGCTGGCTTCTTCGCCTTGCAGGAATTCTTCGATGACGACGCGTGCGCCGCCTTCGTTGTGCGACACGCCGAACTTGTTGTCGACCAGCATGAAGTCGACAGCTTCGTGAGCTTCCTGCGCGGTCATGGCAACGACCACGCCCTTGCCGGCGGCCAGGCCGTCGGCCTTGACGACGATCGGCGCGCCCTTGGCGTCGATGTACGCATGGGCGGCGGCGGCGTCGGTGAAGGCCTCGTACTCGGCCGTCGGGATCTTGTGGCGCTTCATGAAGGCCTTCGAGAAGGCCTTGGAGCTTTCGAGCTGCGCAGCCGCCTGCGTCGGGCCGAAGATGCGCAGGCCGTGCGCGCGGAACTCGTCCACCACGCCAGCCGCCAGCGGCCCCTCGGGACCGACCACGGTCAGCGCGATTTTCTCGGCCATCGCCCACTCGCGCAGCGCGGCGGGTTCGGTGATGTCGATGCAGTCGTAGCGTTCATCGCTCACGGTGCCGCCATTGCCGGGCGCCACGTAGACGCGGCTGACCCGGTTGCCCTGCGCCAGCCGCCACGCCAGTGCGTGCTCGCGGCCCCCTCCTCCAATCACCAGTACCTTCATTCGCGGGCTTTCGTTTGTCGCTGTGGATCCATCATTCATTCGTTCAGTCGGACAGTGCGGCGTTGTGATACACGTCCTGCACGTCGTCCAGGTCCTCGAGCACGTCGAGGAGCTTCTGCATTCTTGCGGCGTCTTCGCCGGTCACGTCCACGGTGTTCTCGGCGCGCATCGTGATTTCGGCGGCGTCGGGCTTCAGGCCCGCGGCTTCGAGCGCGTTTTTCACGGTCTCGAAGTCGCCGATGGCGGTGAGCACCTCGATGGCGCCGTCGTCGTCGGTGATCACGTCCTCGGCGCCGGCTTCGAGGGCCACTTCCATGACCTTGTCCTCGCTGGTGCCGGGCGCGAAGATGATCTGGCCGCAGTGCTTGAACTGGAAGGCCACCGAGCCTTCGGTGCCCATGTTGCCGCCGTGCTTGGAGAAGGCGTGGCGCACTTCGGCCACGGTGCGCACGCGGTTGTCGGTCATGGTGTCGACGATGATCGCCGCGCCGCCGATGCCGTACCCTTCGTAACGAATTTCTTCGTAATTGACGCCTTCGAGGTTGCCCGTGGCCTTGTCGATGTTGCGCTTGACGGTGTCGATGGGCAGGTTGACCGCCTTGGCCTTTTCGACCGCCAGCCGCAGCCGGGGGTTGGCGCTGAGGTCGGCGCCGCCGGCGCGTGCCGCCACCGTGATTTCACGGATGGCGCGGGTCCAGAGCTTGCCCCGTTTCTCGTCCTGGCGGCCCTTGCGGTGCTGAATATTTGCCCACTTGCTATGTCCGGCCATGGCTTTCTCTCTCGCTGTCGTGTGTTTTCAAAGCAAGTGTGGAGTTTACTGTCCGGCGCACACAACGCTCCCCCGGCGCCCGGGATTTCGGCCCGGACCTTTTGGTGATAATTGTTCGATGACGCCATCGCCCATTGCCGGTACGGGAAATCCCGACGCCCTGCCGCCGCACGCCCCGCTGCCGCTGTACTACAACACCGAAGCGGAGCACCAGGCGTTCCTGCGGCGCATCTTCGACAGCACGGCCGCGGACTACGACCGCATCGAAGCCGTGCTGGCCTTCGGCACCGGCCCCTCGTACCGCCGTGACGCACTGAAACAGGCCGGCCTCACGGCGGGCGCCCAGGTGCTCGACGTGGGCATCGGCACCGGGCTCGTCGCCCGCGAAGCGCTGAAGCTCATCGGCTCCACCGGCAAGCTCACGGGCGTCGATCCCAGCGTGGGCATGATGGGCCAGGTCCGGCTGCCCGGCGTCGAATTGATTCAAGGCGTCGCCGAGGCCCTGCCCCGGCCCGACGCCAGCTGCGATTTCGTGAGCATGGGTTACGCCATGCGCCACATCAGCGACGTGGCCGCCGCCTTTTCCGAGTTCCATCGCGTGCTGCGCCCGGGCGGGCGCGTGGTGGTGCTCGAGATCACCAAGCCCGAGGGCCGCATCGCCACCGCACTGCTCAAGGGCTACATGCGTGCCGTGGTGCCGCTGATCGCCCGCGTGGTCGGCCGCCGCAGCGACACCTCGGAGCTGTGGCGCTATTACTGGGACACCATCGAGGCCTGCATCCCGCCCGAGCGCGTCATGCAGGCCCTGGGCGCCGCCGGCTTCAGCGACGTGCGCCGGCATGCGAGCCTCGGGGTCTTCTCTGCCTACACCGGCCGCAAACCCGAATCCACCGCCGACGAGGTTCGCTGAACGTGCGCCCCCAGGACGACCGCCTTCATTCCCCCCTGCGCGTGGAGCGCCTCTCGCTGCCGGACAGCCTTGCGCTGGCCACGCACAGCCATGCGCCCTTCGCCGCGCTCGGCTACGGCACGCCGCACGGTGTCGCCTGGATGCCCACGGTCAACGCGCGCGTGCTGTCGCCGCAAGGCGCGATGGCCGATGTGTGGCACGTGGGGCACGCGGGTGATGGCACCCAGGTCCGGTCGGGCACCACCGGCATCGCGCGCTGGCGCACCGATGGGCACTGGCTGCTCGGCGCCATCGACCTCGATGAAGCCGTCGAAGGCCAGGGCCTGACCGAACTCGCGCAGCGTGCTTACCGCGACCTGTTCCGCACGCTCGAGCAGGCCGGCACGCCGCATCTGCAGCGCATCTGGAACTACCTGCCGCGCATCAACGCTGACGGCGGCGGGCTGGAGCGCTACCGCCAGTTCAACCTGGGCCGGCAAGAGGCCTTCTTCGAGGCCGGCCGCGCTGCCTTCGAGGGTGCCCCGGCCGCCTGTGCGCTGGGCATCCGCCAGGGCGCGCTGTCGATCCGTTTTCTCGCGGGACGTGCCGCACCGCTGCCGGTCGAGAACCCGCGGCAGGTGTCGGCCTACCGCTATCCCGAAACCTACGGCCCGCGCTCGCCGACCTTCTCGCGCGCCGCGCTGGCGGACATCGGCGACGGCCAGGTCGCACTCTTCATCTCGGGCACGGCGAGCATCGTCGGGCACGAAACGGTGCACCACGGCGACGTGCGTGAGCAGGCCCGCGAAACGCTGCGCAACCTCGAGGCTGTGATCGCCTCCGCCCATGCGCAGACCACGGCGCGCTTCTCGCTCGATGCGCTCGACTGCGTGGTGTACGTGCGGCATCCGTCGGACACCGAGGCCGTGCGCGAGGTGATCGAAGCCGCGCTCGGCGCCCAGTCGCCGATGGCCCGCGATGCGGTGTACCTGGAAGCCGACATCTGCCGCAGCGATCTGCTGGTCGAGATCGAGGCCCACACGGTCGCCGCCGGCCGGCTGCAGGCCGCCTGAGCGGCTCGCCGTCCGCCTGCTCGACCGACACCACCCATGAACGTGCTGCGTCTTCTCACGTCGATCCCGCTCGCGCTGATGCTCTATGCGCTGCTGCTGTTCCTCGGCCTGATCTCGCTGGTCTGGAACTTCGTCGCCATGCTGCTGTACCCGGTGATGCCCGCCGTACCGGCGCGCGCGCTGGGCCGCATGACCATCGCCTTTGCCTACCGGATGTTCTGGTGGCTCGCCTCGGTCACCGGCATGATGCGCATCGACGCTTCGTGCCTGGACCCGATGCGCAACGAGCCCGGCGTGATCTTCGTGGCCAACCACCCGACCATGCTCGACGCGCTGCTGCTGGTGGCGCGGCTGCCGCGCAGCGCCTGCATCATGAAGGCCGAGCTGATGGGCAACATCTTCCTCGGCGCCGGAGCACGGCTGGCGCGCTACATCAGCAACAAGTCGGCCCGCACGATGGTGCGCCTGGCGGTCAATGACCTGCGCCAGGGTGGCCAGCTCGTGATCTTCCCGGAAGGCACGCGCACGGTGACGCCGCCGCTGAACCCCTTCCGCCCCGGCACCACGCTGATCGCCAAGCTGGCGCAGGCGCCGATCCAGACCGTGTTCATCGACACCGACTCGCCCTACCTCGGCAAGGGCTGGCCGCTGTGGCGCGTGCCGCCGCTGCCCATCGTCTTCACGCTGCGGCTGGGCAAGCGCTTTGCGCCGACGCAGGACAGCGATGCGTTGCAGGTCGAGCTGGAACACTATTTCCGTCAACACATGGAGCAGCGCGCCACCGACGCGTCCCCCGAATGCCAGCAGACGCCTCGCGCACCCACCTTGTCCTGATCCCCAGCTACAACACGGGCGAGCGCCTGTTCTCGACGGTCGCGGCCGCGCGGGCCCAATGGAACCCGGTGTGGGTGGTGATCGACGGCAGCGACGACGGCACGGGCGAGCGGCTGCAGCAGATGGCGGCCGGCGATCCGGGGCTGCGTGTGTGGGTGCTGCCGCAGAACCAGGGCAAGGGCTCGGCGGTGCTGCACGGCTTGCGGGCCGCGAAAGAAGCGGGCTTCACGCATGCGCTCACGATGGATTCCGATGGGCAGCATCCGGCGGACCTGATCCCCTCTTTCATGAACGCCTCGCTGGCGCGGCCCGAGACGATGGTGCTGGGTCGCCCCGTGTTCGACGCCAGCGCGCCGCTGCTGCGGGTGCGGGGGCGGCGAGTGTCGAACGGCTGGACGCAGCTCGAGACGCTGTTCGCGGGGGTTGGGGATTCGCTCTACGGCTTTCGCGTGTACCCCGTGGTCGACCTGATCGCAGTGATGGCGCGGCAACCGTGGATGCGGCGCTTCGACTTCGATACGGAGGCGGTCGTGCGGCTGGCCTGGCGCGGGGTCAAGCCGGTGAACATCGATGCGCCTGTGAAGTACCTGACGGCGGAGGAAGGCGGGGTGTCGCACTTTCGCTATGGGCGGGACAACGTGCTGCTGACCTGGATGCACACGCGGTTGATGGTGGAGTTTGTTTTGCGGTTGCCTGGGTTGCTCGTTCGCAAATTGCGGGGGGCGCCGCCGTTTCAGGCCTAGGTCTCTTTTGAGGGGTGCCCGGCTGGCGTGGCTTGGGAGCCGTTCCTCTCTTCCTACTCGACGGTGGCCGCGCCGCCCAGCGCCTTGTACAACGTCATCGTGGCGTTGAGCTGGTTCAGCCGGTTCTGTGCCAGTGACACCTCCGCGGCGCGGCGCTTGTCCTTGGCGTCGAGCACGGGCTGCAACGCGGTGGCGCCGGCGCGGTAGCGCACTTCCGACAAGGCCTCTGCGCGTCGCGCCTGTTGCAGCGCCAGGGCGAGCTTCACGCTTTCGTCCTGCAGCTGGGTCCGCGACGACAGCGTGTTCTCGACCTCGGACAGCGCGGTGTACAACGACTGGCGGAACCCGACGACCGCTTCTTCATACTGCGTCTGCGATACGGCGACGGTCAGCCGCGCGGTGTTCCATTGCAGGAAAGGCAGCACCAGGCCGGCACCGAGGGTCGCGACCGGGTTCTTCAGCACCTCGCCCAGGGCGTTGCTCCCCGCACCCAGCGAACCCGTGAGGCTCAGCACCGGATAGAAACTGGTGCGCGTGGCATCGACGTTCGCCAGCGAGGACCGCAGACGCTGCTCCGCGGCGCGCAGATCGGGCCGGCGGGCCAGCAGGCTGGCGGGCAGTCCGGCATCGATCACGGGCAAGGCGGTCTCCGGCAGTTGTGAGGGCTCGTCCCTCGGGGCATCGGGCGGCATGTCGAACAGGATGGCCAGTGCGTTGCGCGCCTCGACACGCTGCTGCAGCAGCTGCGTGTGCGCGGCCTCCTGGCTCGCAAGGTTCTGGCCGGCCTGCGCGACGTCGAGCCCGGACACGGCGCCTGCCGCGTACTTGGCGCGCACCAGCGCCTGGATGCGCCGCGCATCGGCCATGCCGGCCTCGCTCAGCACGATGCGGTGGTTCAGGTAGCCGGTCTGCCAATACAGCCCGGCCGTCGTGCCCACCAACGCCAGCGCCGTAGCCTCGCGGTCGGACTGGGTGGCCTGCAGCTCCCAGTCGGCGACGCTGCGCTGCGCCGACAGGCGGCCCCACAGGTCGACTTCGTAGCTCAGGCTCAGCGAGGAGTTCGCGCTCGATGCGGCCACGCCGCCGCGCTTCAGGTCGAAGCTGCGTTGGGTGCCCAGTTGCCCCGTCACGCCCGGCGTGAGGTTGGTGTTCGCCAGGCCGGCCTGCAGCTGCGCCCGCTGCACGCGGATGCCGGCAGCGGCCAGGTTGTTGTTGGTGCGCAGGGCGCTGTCGATGAGGGTGTCGAGGCGCGCGTCGTGGAAGGCGGTCCACCAGCGGGCCTGCGGCGCGGCCGCTGCGTTCTGCGGCAGGGGCTGTTGCTGCTGCTGCCACGCCTGCGGCACGCCGAGCGGTCGGTGTTCGCGCCGCTCCGGCGCGAACAGCGTGCAGCCGCCAAGCGCCAGCGCGATGGCGAGGCCCGCCAGGGTCGGTCGGGCCCTACTCACGCGCCAGCGCCTCGATGGGGTCGAGCCGCGCGGCATTGCGCGCCGGCAGGTACCCGAAGAGCACGCCGATGAGCGACGCGCACAGGAAGGCCGACACCACGGCCCCGAGCGAAAAGATCATTTGCCATTGCTTCACGAACAGCGAGAACACAAAGCTGATGCCGTACGACAGCAGCACGCCGATGAAACCGCCGACCAGGCACACGAGCACGGCCTCGGTCAGGAACTGCTGCAGCACGTCGCTCTGGCGCGCGCCCACGGCCATGCGGATGCCGATCTCGCGGGTGCGCTCGGTCACCGACACCAGCATGATGTTCATCACGCCGATGCCGCCCACCACGAGCGAGATCACCGCGATCAGCGACAGCAGCAGCGTGAGCGACTGGCTCGTGCGTTCGGCCGTCTTCACGATGCTGTCCATGTTGAAGGTGAAGAAGTCCTTGCCGCCGTGGCGCAGCGTGAGCAGCCGCACGATGCTCTCTTCGGCCGCCTTGGTGGGCTGGTCGTCGCGGATGCGCACGGTGATGCTGTCGAAGTGCTGCTGGCCGAAGAGGCGGCTTGCACCGGTGCTGTAGGGCAGCCAGATGTTGAGCGACTTGTTCTCGCCGAACATGCTCTTCTTTTCCTGCGCCACGCCGATCACGGTGCACGGCAGGCTGCCCACGAGGATGATCTTGCCCACGGGGTCGGTGCCGTCGGGAAAGAGCTTGCGCCGCGTGTTCTGGTCGATCACCACCACCTGCGACTGGTGCCGCACATCGTTGGCGTCGAAGTCCGTGCCGCTGGCCATCTGGATGTCGCGCACGCTGAAGAAGTTGTCGCTGACGCCGTTCACGTTGCCGTTGACGTCGGCGCTGCGGTAGCGCAGGCGCAGGCTGCGCATGGTGGTCGGCGTGACGCTGTGCACGAAGGGCTGCGCGGAAATGGCCTGCAGGTCGGCGGGCAGCAGCGTGCGGATGCTCGCGGCCTTGTCGTCGCCGAAGTCGTGGCCCGGGTAGATGTCGAGCGTGTTGGTGCCGATGGCCTTGATGTCGGCCAGCACGAAGCGCTTGGCGCCCTCCCCGATGGCCACGATCGACACCACCGAGGTGATGCCGATGATGATGCCCAGCATGGTCAGCGCCGTGCGCATGCGGTGCGCCATCATCGAGCGCCAGGCCATGCGGAAGGCTTCGGAGAAACGCGCCCAGCCGGTGCTGAAGCGCGCGATGCCCAGTGTGGGGCGGGTCATGGCGGGCGGCGTGGGGGCGTCGTCGCCGACGGTCTGCGCGGGCGCGGCCACGGTCGGCACGTTCGGCCGGTCGCCCACGATCGCGCCGTCGGCGATCTCGATGATGCGTTCGGTGCAGCGCGCCACCTGCATGTCGTGCGTCACGATGATGATCGTGTGCCCCTGCGCATGCAGCTCGCGCAGGATGCCGATGACCTCCTGGCCGCTCTTGCTGTCGAGCGCGCCGGTGGGCTCGTCGGCCAGGATGACCCGCCCGCCGTTCATGAGCGCGCGCGCGATGCTCACGCGCTGCTGCTGGCCGCCCGAGAGCTGGCTCGGTCGGTGCTCGGTGCGGTCTTCCAGGCCCAGGCGCGCGAGCAGTTGCCGCGCCCGCGCGTCGCGCGCCGAGCCCTCGGTGCCGGCATACACGGCGGGCACCTCGACGTTGCCGGTGGCCGTCAGGTGCTGCATGAGGTGGTAGCGCTGGAAGATGAAGCCGAAGTGCTCGCGCCGCAGCGCGGCGAGCGCGTCGCTGTCGAGCGTGCCGACGTCCTGGCCCGACACGGTGTAGGTGCCGGTGCTCGGCCGGTCGAGGCAGCCGAGGATGTTCATCAGCGTCGACTTGCCCGAGCCCGAGGCACCGACGATGGCCAGCATCTCGCCGTGGCCGATGTCCAGGTCGACATCTTTCAGCACCTGGACCTCCTGCTCGCCCGAGGGAAAGCTGCGGCCGATGCCGCGCAGGGTCAGCAGCGGCTGCGTCACTGGCGCGGCCTCCGGTTGCCGCTGTCATTGCCGTCGGTCTTCTCCAGCGCCGAGGCGTCGCCGGTGATGACGTTGTCGCCCTCCTTCAGGCCTTCGAGCACTTGCGCCTGGAAGTTGTTGCTGATGCCCACGCGCACCTGCCGCTTTTCCACGCGCTGGTCGGGCAGGAGCACGCGCACTTCGTGGCGGCCGTCCTTGTCGCGCGTGCCGAGCGCGGTGAGCGGCACGGTCAGCGCCTGCTTGGCCTCGCCCAGCAGGATGGCGACCTGCGCCGTCATATCGACGCGCAGCGTGCGCTCGGGGTTGGGCACGTCGAACAGCGCGTTGAAGAACACGGCGTTGTTGATCTTTTCGGGCGAGGGCTGCACCGCGCGCAACGTGCCGTGGTAGCGCGTGTCGGGATCGCCCAGGATGGTGAAGTACACCGGCTGGCCGGCCTTCACGCGCACCACGTCGGCCTCGGACACCTGCGCCTTCACGGTCATGGTCGACAGGTCGGCCAGCTTCATCAGCGTGGGCACCTGGAACGAGGCCACCACGGTCTGGCCTTCGAGCGTGCTGATCGACACCACGTCGCCGTCGATGGGCGCGACGATGCGCGTGTACGACAGGTTGGTCTGCGCCGAGGCCAGGGCCAGCTTCTGCTGGCGGATCTGCGCGTCGAGCGAGACGGCGTCGGCGCGCAGCGCGCGCAGCTCGGTGTCGGCGCCTTCCAGGTCCTGGCGCGCGGCGGCGTCCTGCGCCAGCATCTCGCGCTGGCGCGCCCAGGTGAGCTCGGCCTGCTTCACGCGCACTTCCTTGGCGAGCTTCTGGGCCTGCAGGTTCTCCAGCTTGGCCTGCTCCTGTGCGAGCGTGTTCTGCGAGATGACGGGGTCGATCTCGGCCAGCCAGTCGCCCTTCTTCACCGTCTGGCCGAGCACCACCTTCAGCGACTTGAGCTGGCCCGACACCTGCGCGCCCACCTCGACCTGCTTGAGGGCCTGCAGCACGCCGGTGGCGAGCACCGCGTTCTCCAGGTCGCTGCGCTGCACGGTGGCGGTCAGGTAGTCGCTTTTCTTCGGCGGGCTCAACCAGAAGAAGGCTGCGATGGCCAGCACGACGAGCAAGGCCAGGCCGACAAGGAGCTTGCGCGATCGTCGCGAAGGAGTGGTGGGCATGCAGTGAAGAAGTGGGATGAAACGGGCGGCGAGGCCCGGGAAGGAATGCGGTTCATCCTAGCCCCGGTTGCTGAAGGCCTGCTAAAGCATGCGTTTTGACGGGCTTTTTGCACGGGCCTGCGGTCCCGCCAATGAAAACGGCGTGGCCCGCTGCCCTCGAAGGACAGCGGGCCACGCCGCATGAACTACTGAAAAAGAACTCAGCGCGCGGTGCGCCGGCGCAAGAGCAAGGTGAGCAGCAACAGCGCCAGCACCGTGAACGCGATGAACGACCAGTTCGCCAGCGTCAGGCCGAACAGCGACCAGTCGATCTTGGAACAGTCGCCGCCGCCGCGGAAGATCATCGGCAGCGCGCGCTTGAGCGGGAAAGTCTCGATCATCCCGTACAGGTCACGTCCGCACGAGACGACTTCGGGCGGATACCACTGCAGCCAGCTCTGCTGCGCCGCCGTGTAGGCACCGCCCACCGCCGCCGCCAGTGCCAGCACCGCGCCCGTCACCTGCAGGCCGCGGCTGTTGAACAGCGCCGCCAGGCCGGTGAACAGCGCCACCAGCATCAGCGCATAGCGCTGCACGATGCACATCGGGCAGGGTTCGAGCCCGACCACGTGCTGCAGATACAGCCCGAAGGCGAGCATGAGGACACAGGCCAGGCAGATCAGCCCGAGCGCGCGGCGCGGCGCGCCGAAGTACCAATGGATCAAGGAGATACCCAATCTTCTTCTACGAACACCCTGGCCTTGCGGGGATTGGCGACGACGGTGTCGCCTTCCTTCAAGCCCAGGTCGCGGAACTGTTGCGCAGGGAGTTGCGCTTCGATGATGGTTCCGGAGCCCGGATTATCTGGATTCGTTTCGGTGGGCTCAAGTTCCAGCCGCGCGATCGGTCCGACCACGATCGCGCGCGACAGCGTGGCGACGATGCCCGTGGCACCCGACACGTAGCGGGTCACATCGAGGTCATGCGGACGCACATAGGCCAGCGCCTTGGCGTCGCGCGCGCTGCTGTGCTCGGGCGAGTCGATGCGCATGCCGTCCAGTTGCACGGCGCCGTTGTCGGCCCGGCCGTGGAACAGGTTCACGTCGCCCAGGAAGCCGTACACGAACGGGCTCGCGGGCTTGTCCCACACGTCCTGTGGCGAACCGACCTGCTCGATGCGGCCCTTGTTGATGACCACCACGCGGTCGGCCACCTCGAGCGCTTCTTCCTGGTCGTGCGTGACGAAGATCGAGGTGACGTGCAGCTCGTCGTGCAGGCGGCGCAGCCAGCGGCGCAGTTCCTTGCGCACCTTGGCGTCGAGCGCTCCGAAGGGTTCGTCGAGCAGCAGCACCTTGGGCTCCACCGCCAGCGCGCGGGCCAGCGCGATGCGCTGGCGCTGGCCGCCGGACAGCTGCGACGGGTAGCGGTCGGCCAGCCAGTCGAGCTGCACCAGCTTGAGCAGGTCGGTCACCTTGGCCTTGATCTGCGCGTCGCTCGGGCGCTCCTTGCGCGGCTTCACGCGCAGGCCGAAGGCCACGTTCTCGAACACGGTCATGTGGCGGAACAGCGCGTAATGCTGGAACACGAAGCCGACCTGGCGTTCGCGCACGTGCACGTCGGTCGTGTCTTCGCCCGAGAAGTGGATGCTGCCGGTGTCGGCCGTTTCCAGGCCCGCGATGATGCGCAGCAGTGTGGTCTTGCCGCAGCCCGAGGGGCCGAGCAGCGCGACCAGTTCGCCCGACTCGACGTCGAGGTTCACGTTGTTCAGCGCGCGGAAGTCGCCGAACTGCTTGCTGATGTTGCGGATTTCGATGCTCATGGTCTTGTTCTCTCGTCTTCTCAGGCCGCCGAAGGCTCGGGGGGACGCTCGGGCGGCAGCTCGGCGATGGCTTTCATTTCGCGCTCATGGCGCCACTCGATGACCGACTTGATCACCAGGGTGACCAGCGCCAGGATCGCCAGCAGCGAGGCCACCGCGAAGGCGGCCACCGACTGGTATTCGTTGTAGAGCACCTCGACGTGCAGCGGCATGGTGTTGGTCTGGCCGCGGATGTGGCCCGACACCACCGACACCGCGCCGAACTCGCCCATGGCGCGCGCATTGCACAGGATCACGCCGTACAGCAGGCCCCACTTGATGTTGGGCAAGGTCACGCGCCGGAAGGTCTGCCAGCCGGTCGCGCCGAGCACGATGGCGGCCTGCTCTTCGTCGGTGCCCTGCGCCTGCATCAGCGGAATGAGTTCGCGCGCAATGAAGGGAAAGGTCACGAACACGGTGGCCAGCACGATGCCGGGCACGGCGAAGATGATCTTGATGTCGTGCTCCGCCAGCCACGGGCCGAACCAGCCCTGCGCGCCGAACACCAGCACGTAGATCAGGCCCGCCACCACCGGCGACACCGCGAACGGCAGGTCGATCAGCGTGGTCAGAAAAGCCTTGCCGCGGAACTCGAACTTGGCGATGGCCCAGGCCGCGGCCACGCCGAACACGAGGTTCATCGGCACCGCGATGGCGGCGGTGATGAGCGTGAGGCGGATGGCGCTCCACGCATCGGGTTCCTTCAGCGCCTCGAGGTAGGCATTGAGGCCCTTGCGCAGCGCCTCGACCGCCACGGCCGCCAGCGGCAGCACGAGGAACAGGAACATGAACGCCAGGGCGACGCCGATCAGCGTCCAGCGGACCCAGGCCGACTCGGTGGTGCCGGCCTGCGCGCGGCGGATGATTTTCGAAGGTGCGCTCATGTCATGCCCCCGCGCGCTTGCGCTGCCAGGCCTGCAGGCCGTTGATGACCAGCAGCAGGATGAACGACAGCACCAGCATCACCAGCGCGACCGCGGTGGCGCCCGTGTAGTCGTACTGCTCCAGCTTGCCGATGATGATGAGCGGCGTGATCTCGGAAATCATCGGCATGTTGCCGGCGATAAAGATCACGGAGCCGTACTCGCCGATGGCGCGTGCGAAGGCCATCGCAAAGCCCGTCAGCAACGCGGGCGCGATCGACGGAAAGATCACCTTGGTGAAGGTCTGCAGGCGCGTGGCGCCCAGCGAGGTCGCGGCTTCTTCGAGTTCCTTCTCGGCGTCTTCAAGCACCGGCTGCACCGTGCGCACCACGAAGGGCAGCCCGATGAAGATCAGCGCGATCACGATGCCCGCCGGCGTGAACGCCAGCTTGATGCCGTGCGGCTCCAGCAGCTGCCCGATCCAGCCGTTGCCCGCCAGCAGCGCCGTGAGCGAGATGCCGGCCACGGCCGTGGGCAGCGCGAACGGCAGGTCGACCAGCGCATCGACGATGCGCTTGCCCGGGAACTTGTAGCGCACCAGCACCCAGGCCACGAGCAGGCCGAACACCGCGTTCACCATGGCGGCGATCAGCGAGGCGCCGAAGGTCAGGCGGTACGAGGCCATCACGCGCGGCGCGGTCACCGACACCCAGAAGTGCTCCCAGGTCATCGTGAAGGTCTTGAAGACCAGCGCCGACAGCGGGATCAGCACGATCAGGCACAGATAGAAGACCGTGAAGCCGAGCGTGATGTGGAAACCGGGCAGCACGCGCTTGGCGCCCCCTGCCCGGTTGGCACGAGAAAAAGGCGCTCCCGCTGCCGGGAGCGCCGAAGAAGCAGCGCCGCTCATTTACTTCGCGCCGGGCGTGTAGAGCTTGTCGAACTGGCCGCCGTCATTGAAGTGCACCTTCTGCGCTTCGCTCAGGCTGCCGAACAGTTCCTGCACCGTGAACAGCTGCAGCGGCTTGAAGGTCGAGGCGTACTTCTTGAGCACGGTCTGCGAACGCGGGCGCAGCGCGTGCTTGGCGGCGATTTCCTGCGCTTCTTCGGAGTACAGCCAGTCGAGGTAGGCCTTGGCCAGCTCGCCCGTGCCCTTCTTCTTGACGGTGCGCTCGACGATGGCGACCGGGTTCTCGGCCACGATGGAGATCGACGGATACACCGAGTCGACCTTGCCGGTGCCGAATTCGCGGTCGATCGAGACCACTTCGGATTCGAAGGTGATCAGCGCGTCGCCGATGTTGCGTTGCAGGAAGGCGGTCGTCGCGTCGCGGCCGCCGCGTGCCAGCACCGGCACGTTCTTGAACAGCTTGCCGACGAACTCGGCGGCCTGGGCGTCGGTGCCGCCCTTCTTCTTGATGTAGCCCCAGGCCGCCAGGTAGGCGTAGCGGCCGTTGCCGCCGGTCTTGGGGTTGACGATCACGACCTGCACGCCCGGCTTGATCAGGTCGTCCCAGTCCTTGATGCCCTTGGGGTTGCCGTTGCGCACCAGCAGCAGCATGGTCGAGGTGGTGGGCGATGCGTTCTCGGGGAACTTCTTGTTCCAGTCCTTGGCGACCACGCCGGCGTTGGCCAGGAAGTCGATGTCGGTCGAGGTGTTCATGGTGACCACATCGGCATCCAGGCCGTCGGCCACGGCACGCGCCTGGGCGCTGGAGCCGCCGTGCGACTGGTCGATCTTGACGTCCTTGCCCGTGGCCTTCTTGTAGTTCGCCACGAAGGCCGCGTTGTAGTCCTTGTAGAACTCGCGCGCCACGTCGTACGAGGCGTTCAGCAGCCCGGTGCCTTGTGCGAAGGCGGTGCTGCCGGCGAGTGCGGAGGACGCCAGCGCGAGCACGGCGACGAAGGTCTTGATTCTGGAAGTCATGTGGTTGCCAGGTTTTCTGAAAATTCACGTCCCGCCGACCAGGCGGCGGGTTCGTCGGTCAACGATTGCAGCAGGGCCAGGCCGAGCGGCCAGTCTCCGTGCCCCGAATCGATGTTGATGTGCCCCGCATTCTGCATGCGCACGAACTCGCTGCCCCAGGCGCGCGAATAGGCGCCCGCCAGGCGGATCGGGCAATAGGGATCGTTGCTGCTCGCCACCACGATGCTGCGGTACGGCAGCGCCGCGTAGGGCACGGGTGCGAAGTCGGACAGCACCGCGCGGCGCTCGGGGTCGGCCGGCGCCACCAGCAGCGCGCCCTGGATGCGGGCGGCGGCCTCGGGCGGCAGGTGCGCCGTGGCGATGCAGCCCAGGCTGTGCGCCGCGATCACCACCGGGCCTTCGCTTTCGAGCACGAGCTTGGCCAGCGCAGGCACCCAGGCGTCGCGCTTGGGCGAAGCCCAGTCGTCCTGCGCCACCCGCGCCGCGCCCGGAATGCGTTCTTCCCACAGGCTCTGCCAATGGCCGGGCCCGGAGTCGCGCCAACCGGGCACGATGACGACACGAGTCTGCATGACGGCGCGGTCCTGCGGCTTCTTACTTGTTGGGCTGCGGCGTGATGCGCAGGTAAGGCTTGACGGCCTTGAAGCCCTTGGGGAAGCGCTCGGCCAGCTCGGCCGGGTCCTGGATGCTCGGCACGATGACGACGTCGTCGCCGTCCTTCCAGTTCACGGGCGTGGCGACCTTGTGGCTGTCGGTGAGCTGCAGCGAGTCGATCACGCGCAGGATCTCGTCGAAGTTGCGGCCGGTCGACGCGGGGTAGGTGATGGTGGTGCGGATGACCTTCTTGGGGTCGATGATGTAGACGCTGCGCACCGTGGCCGTGGTCGAGGCGTTCGGGTGGATCAGGTCGTACAGGTCGGCCACCTTGCGGTCGGCGTCCGCAATGATCGGGAAGTTGACGGTGGTGTTCTGCGTCTCGTTGATGTCGCCGATCCACTCCTTGTGCTTGGTGGCCGGGTCGACGCTCAGCGCGATGGGCTTCACGCCGCGCTTGGCGAACTCGCCCGACAGCGCCGCCGTCTTGCCGAGTTCGGTGGTGCACACGGGCGTGAAATCGGCCGGGTGCGAGAAGAACACGATCCACGAATCGCCGGCCCACTGGTAGAAGTCGATCGGGCCTTCGCTGGAGTCCTGGGTGAAATTGGGGGCGGTGTCGCCGAGTCGCAGGGTTGCCATGGTCGCTCCAAGGAGGGGGTGAAGCCCTGGATTGTGCGAACCGCTGCTTCAATGGCAAACGAATATCTGTTTGTTTGGATATGACGTTTTTCGCATATAGAACCCGCGAAGACCCACTATGACGCTATCTTTTAGATAGCAATCTGCCTCAGAACATCCGCATCTGCTCGCTTTGCAGGTGTTCGGACAGGAAGTCGATCAGCCGCCGCACCGCCGGCACCAGCGCCCGCCGCGCCGGAAACACCATGTGCGCAACCACCGGCGACGGCCCCCAGCCGGGCAGCACCCGCACCAGCCGGCCCGCTTCGATGTCGGCGCTGCACATGTAGTCGGGCAGCAGGGTCACGCCGACGCCGCCCAGCGCGCCGAACTGCAGCGTCGCGAGGTCGTCGGCCACGTAGCGCGGCGTGTGTACATGCACGTGGCTGCGGCCTTCGGGGCCTTCGAGCCGCCACTCCGAGCGCCCTTCCCCGTTGACCGACATGGCCGCCGTGGGCAGCTTCGCGAGGTCGGCGGGCGTGTCGACCGGGCCCTGGCTGGCCAGCAGCGCCGGGCTCGCGACCAGCACGCCGCGGCTGTGGCCGAAGGTCTTGGCCACCAGCACCGTGCTGTCCTCGATGGTCGGGCGCACGCGCAGCGCGATGTCGATGCCCTCCTCGATCAGGTCCACCGGCCGGTTGATGACGCGCATGTCGACGCGCACCGCCGGGTGGCGCGCCATGAACACCGGCATCAGCTGCGCCAGCCCGCTGTGGGAGATGGTGACCGGGCAGGTCAGCCGCACCAGCCCGCTCGGCTCGGTCTGCACCTGCGCCACCGCCTCGGCCGCCGCCTGGGCCGCATCGCGCATGGCCGAGGCATGCCGCAGGTAGATCTCTCCGGCCGGCGTGAGCGACAGGCGGCGCGTGCTGCGCTGCATCAGCTGCACGCCCAGCCGTTCCTCGAGCTCGGCCACGCGCCGAGACAACCGCGATTTGGGAATGCCCAGCGCCCGGCTGGCGGCGGCAAAGCCGACCCGCTCGGCCACCTCGGCGAAGAACACCATGTCGTTGAGGTCTTGCATGGCTTCATTGTCCTGCAAACAGAACGATCTGATCAAATTTTGGCTACTTATCAGTCACTCACATCAAAAATAGAATTCTCCCAACGCCGGCCACTTCTCAGCGCCGACACCTTGCACAGAAAGTGATTGACTGACATGAAGCTGCTCCACATCGACTCCAGCATCCTCGCCGCCGGCTCCACCTCGCGCCAGCTGACCGCCGAAACCGTCGCCGCCTGGCGCGCAGCCCACCCCGACACCCAGGTCGAGTACCTCGACCTCGCCGTGGACGCGCCCTCGCACTTCGGCGTCGACGCCCTCGGCATCAAGACCGGCGTGCAGGCCCAGCCGACCGAAGCGCAGCTGCGCGAGAACGCCCTGTCGGAAAAGCTGGTGACCCAGTTCCTGGCCGCCGACGTCGTCGTGCTCGGCGCGCCGCTGTACAACTTCACCATCCCGACCCAGCTCAAGGCCTGGATCGACCGCCTCGCGCAAGCCGGCCGCACCTTCAAGTACACCGAGAAGGGCCCCGTCGGCCTGGCCGGTGGCAAGACCGTGATCGTGGCCTCGAGCCGCGGCGGCATCTACTCGACCTCCGAAGGTGGCCAGGCCGCGGAACACCAGGAGAGCTACCTGAAGGTGATCTTCGGCTTCTTCGGCATCACCGACGTGCGCTTCGTGCGCGCCGAGGGCATCGCGATGGGTGACGCCCCCAAGGCCGCCGCCCTGGCCGCCGCCCGCGCCGACATCCTCGTGGCCACGACCGAAGCCGCGAACCAGAAGAACGTCGCGCAAGCCGCCTGAAGCTTCCGCGGCCGGAACGGACTTGTCTGGCTGATGCAAGAGCCAACAGAACCAGTCGCTTAAGAAGCTGGATGTCATTGCCGCTTGGTTGAGCCCATGCAGCGTAGAGCTGTTTGGGCCAATCAAGCGTTCACTGTGCGCTACCCTCTGCAGACCCAAGAGCTTCAGCTGGAGAATCTTTTGCGGTAGTCCGCAGGTCCGACCCCGAGCCGCCGGTGAAACGCCCGGCGAAGACCGTCCCCATTGGCATAGCCTACTTCGTCGGCCAAACCCTTCAACGAAACGTTTGACTCCTCGATGCGCCTACGCGCTGCGTCGATTCGAACGCTCTCGACATAGTCTGCAGGCGTCATGCCAGCCTCAAGTCGAAAAATCCGCGCAAAGTTCCGCTCACTCATCTTTGCTTGCAGGGCGAGCGCAGGCACGCTGAGGTCGGCCCGGAGGTTGCCCAGGACAAAGTCTTGAATCTCACGAATTGCGGAACGCTCGGCGGTCTGGGCCGCGAGGTGCGCACTGAACTGGGACTGGCCCCCGGGGCGCTTCAGAAACATCACCATCTCGCGAGCCACGCGAAGTGCCAGATCGCGCCCATGATCTTCCTCGACCAGAGCGAGCGCGAGATCCATTCCAGCAGATACGCCCGCCGATGTGTAGAGATTCCCATCTCTCACGAATATTGCGTCAGCGTCAACGTCTGTAGTTGGATAGTCCGCGGCAAGTCGGTCTGCTGCATTCCAGTGCGTGGCCACCTTCTTTCCGCTCAGAAGACCGGCTGCTGCCAACACAAAGGCGCCGCTGCAAACCGACCCGATGCGTCGCACCTTCCCACATTGCTGCCGAAGCCACGTCTTGAGCGCTTCGTTGCCCGTCACGCTGTGCACATCTGGACTTCCCGCAACCAGCAACGTGTCGATCGCACCTCGATGGCTGGCAATCGTGGCATCGATCATCAGACGCAGCCCGCTGCTGCTCTTGAGTGCCCCTTCATCTGGAGCGATGACTTGCACGCGGTACGCGCGCGGATCTCCCAGCTGCCTCGAAGCCTCGGCAAAGATGTCAGCCGGGCCGACAACATCAAGCAGCTGAACACGTGGGAAAGCAAGGATGGCGATACGCATCGGGGTGGCTCCGTCATGCACGCCATGGGCGCGCCGTGCCGGAAGTTTGGCGGGATCTCACGGGATTGGCAATTCAAGCCACGGGGTTTGACCATGCTGTAACGAGGTCGGCTGTATCTGCTTGAACATTGGCAGAAAAGAGCGGAGGACTGCAGCCCGCGCCCTCGCCTGTTGGCGGAAACTTTCGCACATGGCACTTTCCGCCAACATACGGAGCAACAAATGACCGCCGATCTCCTCTCTGCTGAACAGCAGTCCCGCCCTGCAGTAACTGGTTCCATCCGAAATCTTCCTGTCAACCTTTTCGGAGCTGTCATGGGCCTCTCAGGCCTTGCACTGGGTTGGCGCCTGGCCACCCGGTCTCTTGGCTTTGGCGTGCAAGTCGCGGATGCCCTGAGCATCTTTTCCAGCCTCGTTTTTCTGGCCATCACGGTCGCGTATCTTTTCAAGCTGGTGAAGCATCCCGACGCTGTCCTGGCCGAGTTCCGCCACCCCATCGCTGGCAACTTCTTCGGAACAATCACCATCTCGCTGTTGCTGCAGTCGGCCGTACTGGGCCACTACTTCGGGCAGGTGGGACTGGTGTTGTGGATCGTTGGCACCGTCACGACACTCCTGGTGAGCTACGTCGTCGTTTCCCGGCTGCTATCCGGCGGGGGTGACCCCTCGCACGCCGTGCCTGCCTGGTTGATTCCCGGTGTTGCCGCGCTGGACATTGCTGTGACCTTCGCCTACACCGATCTACCGGGCTCCGCCGAGACTTTGCGTGTCGCTGCCGGCATTGGCTCGGCCCTCGCCTTGGTGATGTTCACGATGATCGTTGTGAGACTCGTGCAGCGAGAGCCGCTCGCTCCGGCCATGACGCCTTCTCTGATGATTCTCGTGGCTCCGTTTGAGGTTGGCTTCCTCGCCTACACCAATCTCACAGGCGAAGTCGACGCCTTCGCCGCAATGCTCTTTTACTTCGGCCTCTTCCTGTTCCTGGTTCTGGCGCCCAAAGTGTTTCGGCCGGGGATTGCGTTCGGTCCCGCTTGGTGGGCTATCAGCTTCCCCCTTGCCGCGCTCGTCAACGCTGCACTTAAATATGCGTCCGTGCAGTCATCACAGCCCCTGACGTGGCTTGCCTGGGGCTTGCTGATTCTGCTCACCGCGGCTCTGTCGCTACTGACTGTGCGGACCTTCCGTATCGTCTTCAATGGCAAGCTCCTTGCGAACTGAAGTGACCGAAACTCAGCGCTCACCAAGAGGGTCGCAGCCCCTGTCACGAAGGCAGTTTGAGCAGGCACGCGGTACGCACAGCCAACGGCTTCTTGATCTCCGAGCCGCTCGCAGCTTGCCGACAAGGCCTCCATACGCCGTCAGTTTCGAAACCAAGGAGTCGCTTTGGCTGCAGGGCCAGGAGGCCTTGCATGCACAAGGACTCCGAGGAGAAGCAATTGGGATTGAAATCAGCAACTACGTTGCGATGGCTCCTGCACGCAACGAACTGATGGCGCGCATCACATTCGATCCCACGACCGGTCAACAAGAAGTTTCCTCAGCTTCTCGACGTGCCCAACAAACCGATGCCGAGCAGGCAACGGATCTGGTTTTCTGTGGGCATGCTGTAAGAGGCCAACTCAGTAAGCGCACGTTTGAGCACGGCACAGCATCTGAGCTCGTCTTGTATGTCGGATTTCACTTGACGGACCAACAGGCCGCTCACTTCTGCCTGTTCAGCAGCAAGGTGTCCTTTCACGTTGGTCGCTCAAAGCATCGTGTTGCTTCTGTGCCTTTGATCTTGCGCATGCGACTCGCAGCCGAATGGGCCCAATCATGAATGCGGCGACCGCATGGTTAGCGCTTTTCGCCGCTGGGGGACTCGAAATCCTATTTGCCGTCGGGCTGAAATCGGCCACGAGATTCGACCGCCCTTGGGTGTTGGCAGGCACGATCGCTTCGCTTCTCGGCAGCCTGTCACTGCTCACCTTCTCGCTGAGGCATTTGCCAGTCGGTTCTGCCTACGCCGTGTGGACAGGCATCGGTGCGGTCGGAACAGCGATTGTGGGCATGGTTCTCTTGGGAGAGTCGGCTTCGGCGCTCCGGCTACTTTGCATTGGGCTGATTGTCATGGGCGTGGTCGGGCTTAAATCGCTCCACTAGCGGTCCCGAAGAAACCCCTCGTTCTGAGGGGCGAGGAATCTTGTGCAACAGCTAGATAGCTCCGACACCGGAACGAAAAAACCGCCCCGTGGGGCGGTTTTTTCATGGGCGATTGCCTTGCGTTCAGGCTGCCGAATGGGCCTTGACCCAGGCCACGTACTTGTCCATCCATCCCTGGAGGAATTTCTGCGTGCCTTCGTTGCCGATATGGCCCTTGTCGTCGAACAGGCCGTCCTTGGCCTGCAGGAACACCTCGGGGCCGCCCATCGTGGGCGCGTCGAGGTACGCCAGGATGTTGCGCAGGTGCTGCTGCGCCAGCGCGGTGCCGATGGCGCCCACCGAGATGCCGAGCACGCCGGTCGGCTTGCCGGCCCAGACGCTCTGGCCATAGGGGCGCGAGGCGTGGTCGATGGCGTTCTTCAGCACGCCGGGGATCGAGCGGTTGTATTCGGGCGTGACGAACAGCACGCCCTGCGCGGCGGCCACTTCGCTCTTGAGGCGCTTCACCTGCGCGGCCTGATTGCCGTCGTCGTCCTGGTTGTACAGCGGCAGGTCGTCGATGCGCAGGGTTTCGAACGTGAAGTCCGACGGCGCGAGGTGCGCCAGCGCCAGGGCCAGCTTGTGGTTGAACGAATCCTTGCGCAGGCTGCCGACGATGACGGCGATCCGGGTCTGTGCCATGGGTGGAACTCCTTGAAATGGAAAAGGCTGTCGGAATGACCGGGACGATTATGCGAAGCGCTCAAGACCTTTTCCAGAAAAGTTCATGACAACCGGCGCACCCGCCTGCGCGCGGCGCACGACTCCGTGGGCCAGCCGGTCCAGCCCGGTGCACAGCAGCCAGTAGATCGCGCCCACCAGCACGAAGATCTCCGCCGGATAGACCATGGTGCGCGCGTTCACCTGCGAGGCCACGAACGACAGTTCGCCCACGCCCACCACGTAGGCCAGCGAGCTGTCCTTCACGAGCGTGACCCATTGGTTGACGAACGACGGCAGCATCATCCGCAGCGCCTGCGGCAGCACGACATGGCGCAGCGTGCCCCAGCGCGTGAGCCCGAGCGACAGCCCCGCCGCCCACTGCCCCGCCCCGATGCCACGGATGCCCGCATGCACCGCGTGCGCCAGGTAGGCACCGCCCACCAGCGACAGCGCGCACATCACCGACAACACGCCCGGCACGCTCACGCCCAGCGCGAACGGCAGCAGGAAGTAGGTCCAGAAGATCAGCATCAGCACCGGGATCGCACGCAGGAAGGCCAGCCCCAGCGTCAGCACGCGCTTCAGCGGCCCCCGCGCCATGGCCAGCCCGATGCCCCACGCCAAGCCGAGTAGCGCCGACGCGATGCCCGAGCCGGCACTGAGCAGCACCGTGAGCGCCGCACCGCCCAGCTCGCCCTGCGGAAAGGCGCCCCACAGCAGGTACGGCAGGCTGTCCCACAGCATGTGCAGCGCGTCGCTCATGCAGCCGCCCTCCCCGGCACCGCCGACTGCCGACGCGCAGCCCACGCAGCCAGCAGCTCGATCGCGCCGATGGTCACGATGTAGAGCAGCGTCGCCACGCCGAAGGACTGGAAGGTCTTGAAGGTCTCGGCCTCGACCTGGCGCGAGGCGTACGACAGCTCGACCAGCCCCACGGCCATCGCGAGCGAGGTGTTCTTGACGATGTTCATGTACTGCCCCAGCAGCGGCGGCAACGCGATGCGCAGCGCCTGCGGCAGCACCACCTGCGCCAGCACCTGCGCGCGCGTGAAGCCCAGCGCCTGTGCCGCCAGCGTCTGCCCCTCAGGCACGCCGCGGATGCCCGAGCGGATGTCCTCCCCCACGTAGGCCGCCGCATACAGCGTGAGCCCGAGCAGCGCCGACAGAAGCTCGAAGGAAATGAAGCGCCCCGCCAGCAGCCCTTCGCGCAGCGCCTCGGGCAACAAACTGGGCGCGCCGAAGTACCAGAAGAAGAGCTGCACCAGCAGCGGCGTGTTGCGAAACAGCGAGACGTACGCGCCGCTCGCGCGCAGCCACGCGGGCCGGCTCGACGAGCGTCCCGCCGCCACGACGACGCCCAGCAGCGTGGCGCCCGCCGCCACCAGCAGCGAGGCGCCCACGGTCACGAGCCAGCCGTCGAGCAGCCAGCCGAGGTAATGGGGCGCGAGCAGGTGCTCGCGCAGGAAATCGCTCAAGGCCGCATCGATCCGGTCGTTGCGTGCCCCATCAGTTGGCGGCCACGCGCTGGTCGCCGATCTTCAGCAGGCGCGGCAGCGGCGCCTTGCTGTTCGGACCGAACCAGGTGTCGTAGATCGCCACGGCGCGGCCGTTCTTCTCGCTGTCGACCAGCCAGGCGTTGAGCGTCTCGAGCAGGCGCGTCTCGCCCTTGGCCACGGCCGCGCCGAGGTATTCCTTCGACACCGTGATCGCCGGGATCTCGTACTTCTCCTTGTCGGGAATCGCGTTCCACTGCGCCGTGAGCTTCACGCCGTCGTTGGTGATGGCCTGCACGTTGCCGTTGCGCAGTGCGGCCAGCGCAAAGGGCGAATCATCGTAGAGCACGACCTTGGCGTCGGGGTAGTTCTTGCGCAGGTTCGACTCCATCGTCGTGCCCTTCTCGGTGCCGATGCGGATGTCCTTGATCTGCGCGGCCTCCTTCAGCACGCCCTTCTTCGCCAGGAACTGCTGGCCGACCAGGAAGTACGGCGTGGTGAAGTCGACGGCCTTGGCGCGTTCGTCGGTGATGGTGAAGCTGGCGAACACCACGTCGGCCTTGCCCGAGGTGAGCAGCGGGATGCGGTTGGCCGGGTTGGTCGGCACCAGCTCGATCTTCACGCCCAGGCTCTTCGCGAACTCGGTGGCCAAGTCGATGTCGTGGCCCACCTGCTTCTTGCTGGCCGGATCGATGTAGCCGAAGGGCGGGTTGCCGTCGAACGCGGCCACGCGCAGCACGCCGGCCTTGCGGATGTCGTCGAGCTTGTCGGCCCAGGCGATGTTGCCCAGGGTGGTGAAGGCGCCGAGGGCCAGGGCCAGGCTGGTCACGGTGAAAGAGTGGGTGTTGCGGGTCATGCCTGCGCTTCGCTGGAAGTGGAAAAAGAGAGCGCGACTCTAGGCAGCGCCGCGTGCGGCGCCAACGAAGCAATTTCCGCTTGCATATGCAGCGATGAGTTGCGCATGAACAAATGACAAAAGCTTCGTGGCGCGAGACAGCATCGGTCCCTAGAGTGGCCAGCCTCTGCCTTTCGACTGACTGCTTTTTTCTTCTTCGGCCGCGTGATGCGGCCCCGCTCTTCCCATGCACTTCCCACGCTCTTCCTCGCCCGCCGTCTCCCGGCGCCTTCTGCTTCGCGCCGGCGTCGGTGCTGCCGCCGTGGCCGCGTCGGCCCCGCTGTTCGCGCAGACGCGCGCCCGCACGCTGCGCATCGGTTATCAGAAGTTCAACACGCTCAACATCCTCAAGGGCACGGGCCAGCTCGAGAAGGCGCTGGCGCCGGCCGGCGTGAACGTCGAGTGGCGCGAGTTCCTCGGCGGCAGCCAGCTGTCGGAAGCACTGGCGGCCAGCGCCATCGACTTCGGCCACGCCTCCGACGGCATCGGCGTGTTCCAGCAGGCCAGCGGCAAGGGCCTGGTCTACCTCGCGGCCGAAAGCCCCTACCCCGGCGGCGTCGGCTTCCTGGTGCCGCGCGACTCGCCGATCCGCAACGTGCGCGACCTCAAGGGCAAGAAGGTCGTCACCGGCCGCGGCTACAACACCCAGTACGTGCTGATCCGCGCACTCGAGGCGGCCGGCCTGCGCTATGAAGACATCGAGCCGGTGTACATCGTCACGGCCTCCGACACCGTGGCCGCCTACCAGTCGGGCAGCGTCGCGGCCATCGGTCTGTGGGACCCGTTCCTGGCCGGCGCGCAGGTGGCGACCGAGTCGCGCCTGCTGTTCGACGGCACCGGCCTGAGCGGCAACCGCACCTACCACTTCGCCCAACCCGCCTTCGCGCGCGCCAACGCCGACACGCTGCGCACCGTGTTTGCCGAGCTGCGCAAGGCCAACGATTGGGCCCAAGCCCACCCCGGCGACGTGGTGGCCACACTCGCGCCGCAACTGAAGGTCGAGCCCAAGGTGCTGGCGCTGGCGACCGAACGGCGGCACTATGGCGTCGTGGCCCTCACGCCCGCCATCGCCCGCGAACAGCAGGGCCTGGCCGACGTGTTCGCGCAGCTGAAGCTCATTCCCCAGCCCATCGCGGTGAAGGATGCGTTTCTCGACCTGAACCTTGTGTGACGACGAAACCTCTCGCCCCGTGACCCGTTCTCCTACCCACTACGACGCGATCGTCATCGGCCTGGGCGCCCTCGGCGCGGCCTCCCTCTACCAGCTCTCGCAACGCGGCGCGCGTGTGCTCGGCATCGACCAGTTCGCGCCGCCGCACGACCGCGGCTCCTCGCACGGCGACTCGCGCATCACGCGGCTGGCCGTCGGCGAAGGCGACGAGTACGTGCCGCTGGTGCACCGCTCGCACGCCATCTGGCGCGAGCTCGAGGCGCGCACCGGCCGCCCGCTGATGACCACCACCGGCGGCCTCATCCTCGCGCCGCGCGACCGCGTGGCCGCGCACCACGGCAAGTCCGACTTCGTGCGCCGCACCATCGCCTGCGCCGAGCGCTTCGACATCGCGCACGAGGTGCTCGACGCCGCCGGCATCCGCGCGCGCTACCCGCAGTTCCACCTGCAGGGCGACGAGATCGGCTACCTCGAACGCGACGCCGGCTTCGTGCGCCCCGAAGACGCCATCGCCGCCCAGCTCGCCGTGGCCCGCGCCGACGGCGCACAGACCCGCACCGGCGAGCGCGTGCTGGGCGTCGAGCCCGTGGGCAACGGCGACACCGTGCGCGTGCGCACCGAGACCGCGAGCTTCACCGCCGACCAGGTGGTGGTCGCAGCCGGCGCCTGGCTGCCCGAGTTCCTCGGCCGTCAGGCGCGCACCGACTGGCAGGCCCACTTCTCGGTGCACCGCCAGGTGATGCACTGGTTCGACACCGGCCCCGCCGCTGCGGCCGACTTCGCGCCTGGGCGCTTCCCGATCTTCATCTGGATGTTCGGCGACGCGCAGGAAGACTACATGTACGGCTTTCCGGCCTCCGACGCGTCGCAGCCCGCGCTGAAGGTCGCCACCGAGCAGTACGTCGACGCCACCACACCCGACGCGCTCGACCGCGAGGTGAGCGCCGAAGAAACCGCCGCCATGTACCGCGACCGCGTGGCCGGACGCTTTCCGCAGATCGCGGGGCACGCGCTCAAGGCCCGCGCCTGCATGTACACCGTGACGCCCGACCGCCGCTTCGTGATCGACGCGCTCGACGGCCTGCCCAACGTGCTGATCGTCTCGGCCTGCTCCGGCCACGGCTTCAAGCACTCGGCCGGGCTGGGCGACGCCATCGCCGACCGCGTGCTGGGCCGCGAGAACGCGCACGGCCTCGACCTGCGGCCCTTTGCCCGCGAGCGGCTGGCGACCTCGCAACACCCCTGAGGCGCCCGCGCGCGATCCGGGGCATCATCGCTTCCGATCTTCAGTTTCTTCGGAGGCAGCGCGCGATGCGATTCCTGATGGTGGGTGCGGGAGCACTCGGTGGTTACTTCGGCGCACGCCTGCTCGCGGCAGGCCGCGATGTGACCTTTCTACTGCGTCCCGGCCGCGCGGCCCAGCTGGCTACGACCGGACTCGTGGTGCGCAGCCCCTTCGGCGACCTCGACCTGCCCACGCCGAAGCATGTGCTGGCCGAGCAGATCGGCGGCCCGTACGACGTGGTCGTGGTCGGCTGCAAGGCCTACGACCTCGACGCCACCATGGATTCGTTCGCGCCCGCCGTCGGACCCGACACCGTCATCCTCCCGCTGCTCAACGGCCTGGGCCACATCGACCGGCTGGTCGCGCGCTTCGGCGAGGCGCGCGTGCTCGGCGGCCTGTGCATGATCTCCGCCACCCTCGACGACGAGGGCCGCGTGCAGCACCTGAACGACATGCACAGCCTGAGCTACGGCGAACGCGCCGGCGGGCGCTCGCCGCGCATCGACGCCATCGCGGCCCAGTTCGCCGGCGCGAACTTCACGGCCACCGCGAGCGAGACCATCGCACAGGACATGTGGGAGAAGTGGGTCTTCATCGCCTCGGCCGCGGGCCTCACGAGCCTGATGCACGCCTCCATCGGCGACATCGTGGCCGCCGGCGGCGAGGACGTGGCGCTTGCGATCTTCGACGAGTGCTGCGCCATCGCCGCCCACAACGGCTTTGCCCCGCGGCCCGGCGCCCTCACGCGCGGCCGCGCAGTGGTCACGACCGCCGGCTCGCCCATGACCGCCTCGATGTACAAGGACATGGCCCGCGGCGCACGCGTCGAGGCCGACCACATCCTGGGCGACCTGCTGGCCCGCGCGCCGCGCACCGCATCGGCCACACCGTCGGTGCTGCGCACGGCCTACGTGCACCTGAAGGCCTACGAGTTCCGGCGCGCCCGCGAGGCCGGTTGAACGGCAGCCACGTCATGGCCGACACGCTCGCCTTCCTCCATACCGCGCAGGTGCATGTGCAGACCTTCGGCAGCCTGGCCCGCGAGATCGCGCCCGAGCTGCGCGTGCAGCACCTGGTGATGGAAGAGCTGCTCGCCGATGCGCGCACCCTGGGCATCGACCACGCCGGCCTGGTGGCGCGCGTCCACGAGGCCATGCGCGACGCCGCCTCGGACGGCGCCTCGGTGGTCGTGTGCACCTGCTCGACCATCGGCGGCATCGCCGAGAAGACCGCCACCGGCGGCGCCTTTGCGGCCCTGCGCATCGACCGCGCGATGGCCGACCGTGCCGTGCGCAACGGCCCGCGCGTGCTGATCGTCGGCGCCGTCGAAAGCACCATCGACCCGACCCTGTCGCTCGTGCTTTCAGCCGCGCGGCAAGCCGGCGTCGGCATCCGCGCCAGCACGCTGCTGGTCGAGGATGCCTGGGTGCATTTCCAGTCCGGCGACATCACGCGCTACGTGGCCACGCTGGCCGAATCGATCCGCACTGCGGCCGACGGGACCGACGTGATCGTGCTGGCGCAGGCGTCGATGGCGCCCGTGACGGGGTTGCTGGCGGACCTCAAGGTCGAGGTGCTCAGCAGCCCGCAACTGGGGGTGGCGCATGCGGTGGCGACGTTGCGCGCATCGAACACCGCGTGGGCGTCCGCCCGTACCGGCCTGACGGGCTGGTAGCCCTGCGGCGCGAACCCGCCTCTGGGCGCGCCTAGTCCGACTTCAGGATCGTCTCCCCCTTCAACGCCCCCATGTCGCGGATGTTGAAGCGGTGGCGCTTCCAGCCCGCCCAGGTGCGGCGGAAGTTGGCGAGGGAAATGCCGTAGTACAGCACCTTGAACATGCGCAGCGCGCCCCACATCGGCGTGCCCTTGTAGATGTCGCCGGCCAGCAGCGACATCAGCGCCTCCTTCACCCGGAACGGGTTGCCGGGGTACATGAACATGTCGCGGATGGTCGGGTTGGTCACGCGGTAGATGAACCACGAGTACTCGCGCGGGCCCTTGCGCATCATGGCCTCGAAGCCTTCGCGGGCGCGGGCCAGCTCGGCCGGCTGGTCGAGCGCGGTGGCCACCAGCTCGGCGCCGTCGAAGGCGCTGTGCATCGCCAGGTACACGCCCGAGGAGAACATCGGGTCGATGAAGGTGAAGGCGTCGCCCAGCAGCAGGTAGTTGTCGCCGGTGGCGTGCGTGCTCGAGTACGAGAAATTGCCCGTGGCGTGCACGGCGTCGTCGACCAGGGTGGCGTTCTTCAGGCGGTCGGCCAGCACCGGACACAGCGCGATGGTGTCGTAGAAGAATTCCTTCAGCGATTTTTCGCGCGTCTTCAGGTAGTAGGGCCAGCACACCGCGCCCACGCTGGTCGTGCCGTCGGCCAGCGGAATGAACCAGAACCAGCCGTGCGGAAACCAGCAGATGCTGATGTTGCCTTCCTTCTTGCCCTCGAGCCGCTCGGCGTTCGTGAAGTGGCCGAACAGCGCGGTGCTGTTGTGGTCGGGGTTCTTCTGCTTGCAGCGGAATTTGTTGGCCAGCAGCGTGTCGCGGCCCGTGGCGTCGACCACGAAGCGCGCGCGCCAGCTGCGCTTGGCGCCGTCGTCCATCACGGCCTGCACGGTGGCGCCGTCGGCGTCGAAGGTCACGTCGCGCACCTTGCAGCCCTCGAAGGCCTGGGCGCCGCGCGTGGCGGCGTTGCGGAACAGCAGCTCGTCGAGCTCGGAGCGGCGCACCTGCCAGGCGGAGTCGAGCGACTTGTCCCAGCCTTCGGCGAACTCCACGTAGCTGCGGTGCTCATGCTCGGGCGAGACGAACTCGATGCCGAACTTCGGCATGCCGATCTTCTCGACCTGGTCACGCACGCCGAGCCTGTCGAACAGCTCGACGTTCGCGGGCAGCAGCGACTCGCCGATGTGAAAACGCGGGTGGTGCTCTTTCTCGACCAGCACCACCTTGCGGCCCTGCTGCGCCAGCAGCGCCGCGACGGTCGAGCCCGCGGGGCCGCCGCCGATCACGAACACATCGCAGGAATCGCTGACAGAAGAAGGAGCACCGGAAGAAGAAACCTGAGGCTGGGACATGCGAAGACAAGCAGCGTGATGGACAGCGACAGAGCATAGCGCGCCCGCATCGCACGACGCAAAACGGGCTGGCGGCGCGGGGCCGGAGGCGGCACACTGGCGGCCCGTTCAGCCCTCAACCCCTTGCGCACCATGACCCTGCATCGCCTTGCCCTGCTCGCCGCCCTCTGCCTGTCTGCCGCATGGAGCCATGCCGCGGGCTTCAGCTTCATCGAGGTGCCGGCCGACAAGGACGGGCCGGCCTTGCGCGGCGCGGTGTGGACGCCTTGCGAGGCGGCGCCCGGCGAGATCGCGTTCGGCCTGATCGCCATTTCGGCCACCAAGGACTGCCCCGTCGTCGGCACGGGCCTGCCGCTGGCGCTGATGTCGCACGGCTCGGGCGGCTCGTTCCTCGGGCACCACGACACGGCGGCGGCGCTGGCCGACGCGGGCTTCGTGGTCGCCGCCATCAACCATCCGAACGACAACTTCCAGGACATGGAGCGCCGGGGCCATCTCTCGACATTTGCCGCGCGACCCATCGACATGCGGCGGCTGGCGGATCACATGCTCAAGACGTGGCCCGGCCACACAAAGATTGCCGCCGACCAGGTCGGCTTCTTCGGCTTCTCGCGCGGCGGCTACACCGGCCTCGTGGCGACAGGCGCGGTGCCCGACTTCAAGCTGGGCCTGCGCTTTTGTACGCCGGCATCGAAGATTCCGTTCTGCGGCCAGATCCAACGCCAGGAACTGCCCGCGCCGCCGGTGCGCGATGCGCGCATCAAGGCGGCGGTGATCGTCGACCCGTTGAGCTTTTTCGATGCAGAGGGGCTGAAGCAGGTCACGGTGCCCGTCCAGCTCTGGGCCTCCGCGCGCGGCGGCGACGGGGTGACGCTGGACGACGTCGAAGCGGTTCGCCGCAACCTGCCTTCAGCGCCGGCCTGGTACGTGCCCGCGAACACCGCGCACTTCGCCTTCCTGGCGCCCTGCGCGCCAGCCATGGCCAAGGCCTTGCCGGAGATCTGCAGCGATGCCGGCGGCTTCGACCGCGTCGCCTTCCACGCCGACTTCAATGCCAAGGTGCTCGCCTTCTTCAGGCAGCACCTGGCATCGAAACCCTGACCCGGCTCAGCGCGTGCGCCGCTGGCCGGCGAGCCGCCGCACCACCGTCACCAGCCGATCGACCTCGTCGAAGGTGTTGTAGAACGCCAGCGACGGCCGCACCGTGGTCTCGACGCCGAAGCGCCGCAGGATCGGCTGCGCGCAGTGGTGCCCCGTGCGCACCGCGATGCCTTCGTCGTTGAGCGCGTGGCCCACCTCTTCGGTGGTGTAGCCGTCGAGCACGAAGGACATCACGCTCGCCTTGTCGGCCGCCGTGCCGATCAGCCGCACGCCGGGAATCGCACCCAGTTGCGCCATGCCGTACACCAGCAGGTCGTGCTCGTAGCGCGCGATGTTCTCGATGCCGACCTTGTTCACGTAGTCGATGGCTGCACCCAGGCCCACGGCATCGGCGATGTTGCCGGTGCCGGCCTCGAACTTGTTCGGGATCGGCTGGAACACGGTCTTCTCGAAGGTCACGTCGACAATCATGTTGCCGCCGCCCTGCCACGGGGGCATGTCTTCGAGCACCTCGCGCTTGCCCCACACCACGCCGATGCCGGTCGGGCCGAACACCTTGTGGCCGGAGAACACGAAAAAGTCGGCACCGATGTCCTGCACGTCGACCCGCATGTGCGAGACCGACTGCGCACCATCGACCAGCGCCTTCGCGCCCGCGCGGTGTGCCAGCTCGACGATCTCCTTCACCGGCACCACGGTGCCCAGCGCGTTCGAGACCTGCGTGACCGCGACGATCTTCGTGCGGTCGTTGAGCAGCTTGCGGTACTCGTCGAGCAGCACCTGGCCCGAGTCGTCCACCGGAATCACGCGCAGCTTCGCACCCTTGGCGGCGGCGAGCTGCTGCCACGGCACGATGTTGGCGTGGTGCTCGAGGTTCGACACGATGATCTCGTCACCCTCGCCCACGTGCTGGCCGCCCCAGCTCTTGGCCACGAGGTTGATGGCCTCGGTGGTGCCGCGCACGAAGATCACTTCGTCGACTTCGGGTGCATTGATGAACTTGCGCACGCGCTCGCGTGCGCCTTCGTAGGCATCGGTCGCACGCGCGGCAAGTTCATGCGCCGCGCGATGGATGTTCGAGTTCTCGTGCTCGTAGAAGTACGCGATGCGGTCGATGACCGATTGCGGCTTGTGCGTGGTGGCGGCGTTGTCGAACCACACGAGCTGCTTGCCGTTCACGCGCTCCTGCAGGATCGGGAAGTCGCGCCGCACGGCGTGCACATCGAACGGCGGATGCTGGCCGCTGCCGGCGAGCGGCACCGCGTCGGGACCGCGCGGATCGGGCTTGGCCGGTGTGACAAAGCCGTTGGGCAGACGCACTGCATCGACGAAGTAGAACTGGGCGTCGCGTCCGGCCGGCGCCGAAGGTGGGCTCGGTGGCAACGCGGGCTGCGCCGTTGGCGCGGCAAGGCCCGCGAACGGATCGTGGATCGCAAAGCCATCGCTGGCGCTGGCCACCGGATGCCCGTAGCTGTGGTTCAGGAAGTAGAACGGCGATGCAGAGGCTGCCTGCGGCGACGCAGGCGCCCCCACCTGCTGCGGCACGCCCTGCACCCCGCCGCCCGAGCGCGGCTCGAAGGCCGGCGCCACCGACAGCACCGCGTCCGGCACACCGTTGCCGGCGACCGCATGCGGCAGCAGTGCCGGCGCGCGGTTCGCGAGCGACGGCAGCTGCGTGGGCGATGCGGGCAGCACATTGGCGCCCGGAATCTGTCCCTGCGGGATCGGCGTGCCCGGCACGCTCGGCCCGAAGCCGGCGGGGCTCACCAGCGGCGAGCCCGGCGGTGCGACGTTGGCGGGAAACTGCGCGCCCGGCGGCGCGGAGAACATGGCGCTGGCCATGCGCGCGAGAACGGCCGGATCGAACGGCGCCTCGCCCGGGAACGTGGGTGTGCTGCTCACCGCGGCTTACTTGTAGGTGTCGGGATAGTCGTGGTACTTGCCGATCTCGACGTCGTCGAGCACGGCCAGCGCGTCGGTGGTCAGCACCGCGAGCGAGCAGTACAGCGAGATCAGGTACGACGCGATCGCATGGTTGTTGATGCCCATGAAGCGCACCGACAGCCCCGGGCTCTGTTCGCCCGACAGACCCGGCTGGAACAGGCCCACCACGCCCTGGCGCTTGTCACCCACGCGCAGCAGCAGGATCTTGCTCTTGCCGTCGGCCACCGGCACCTTGTTCGAGGGAATCAGCGGAATGCCGCGCCAGGCGATGAACTGCGAACCGAACAGGCTCACCGTGGGCGGCGGCGTGCCGCGGCGCGTGGCTTCACGCCCGAACGCGGCAATGGTCAGCGGGTGCGTGAGGAAGAACGCGGGCTCCTTCCACACCTTGGTCAGCAGCTCGTCCAGGTCGTCGGGCGTGGGCGCGCCGGTCAGCGGGAAGATGCGCTGCTCTTCGCTCACCTGGGCCAGCAGGCCGTAGTCGGGGTTGTTGATGAGCTCGCTCTCCTGGTTCTCCTTGATCGTCTCGATCGTGAGGCGCAGCTGCTCCTTGATCTGGTCGTGCGGGCTGCTGTACAGGTCGGAGATGCGGGTGTGCACGTCGAGCACGGTGCTCACGGCATTGAGGTAGTGCTCGCGCGGGTTCTCTTCGTAGTCGACGAAGGTGCGCGGCAGCTGGTTCTCTTCTTCGCGCGAGGTGCAGGTGACCTTGATCGACTCGGGGTTCTTGACCTTGTTGACGCGGTAGATGCCCGCCTCCACCGGCACCCATTGCAGCAGGTGCGTCAGCCAGCGCGGGCTGATGGTCTCGAGTTGGGGAACGGTCTTGGTGGCGTTGGCTAGCTGGCGGGCGGCGTTGTCGCCAAGGGCGGTGGTACCACCGACTGTTGCACTCATGGATCAAGGCTCCGTGGGTTGAGGAAAAAGTGATCGCCAGTGTCTGGCGACCACGGGTTTCCCCTCAACAGGCTATAGCCGCCAAGTTGATCCGCCGTGCAAGGCGCGACTGCTCCAGTTGCTCGCAACGCGCGAGCAGGTTGACGATGTTGATGCCCAGCGCGGTGGCCAGCTTCTGCGCCGTGACGATCGACGGGATCACGCGCCCGCGCTCGATCTCTCCCACGTACGAGCGGTTCAGATCGGAACGCTCGGCCAGCTCTTCCTGCGACCAGCCCTGCCCTTCGCGCAGCTGGCGCACGGTGACGCCGAAGTCTTCGACGAAGGCTTTCATACGCTGCCCGCCTTCGGTGCGCTGTTGTTCTGCAGGCTGGCCTGCGTGACGCTGGCACCGGGCTTCACGTCGTCGGTGATCCACACGTTGCCGCCGATGACCGCGCCCTTGCCGAGCGTCACGCGGCCCAGGATGGTGGCGCCCGCGTAGATGACCACGTCGTCCTCCACCACCGGGTGGCGCGGCAAACCCTTCTGCAGGTTGCCTTCGGCGTCGGTGGGGAAGCGCTTGGCGCCGAGCGTGACGGCCTGGTACAGCCGCACGCGCTTGCCGATGACGGCCGTCTCGCCGATCACGACGCCGGTGCCGTGGTCCATGAAGAAGCCCGCATCGATCGTCGCGCCCGGGTGGATGTCGATGCCGGTCTGCGCATGCGCCAGCTCGGCGACGATGCGCGCGAGCAGCGGCAGGCCGAGCTCATAGAGCCGGTGTGCGAGGCGGTGGTGAATCATCGCGAGCACACCCGGATAGCACAGCAGCACCTCGTCGACGCTGCGCGCGGCCGGGTCGCCCTGGTAGGCCGCGAGCACGTCGCTGTCGAGCAGCCGGCGCAGGCCAGGCAGCGCGTTCGCGAACTGGCGCACGGCTTCGGTGGCCGCGGCGTCGATCTCGCTCGCGGGGCGCGGCGCCAGCCGTGCGTTGAAGTTCAGCTCGAGCCGGGCCTGCACCAGCAGCGCCTGCAAGGCGGCGTCGAGCGTGTGGCCCACGTAGAAATCCTCGCTCTCGTGGCGCAGGTCCGGCGGGCCCAGCCGCATTGGAAAGAGCGCGCCCTTGAGCGACTCGACGATCTGCGCCAGCGCATCGCGCGACGGAAACTCGCGCGCACCGGGCTCGCGTGAGCGGCGCTGCGAATCGCGCCACTCGTCGCGCACCTCGTGCAGTGCGCGCACGATGTCGCTCACTTCGAATTGAGCCATGTGTGTTTTCCTCCCGTGTGTTTCTATCGATGGGGGTTCAGTCCTGCACCCACGGCAGGCCATGGAAACGCCAGCCGTCGGACCCGCCGCGATGCTGCCGCGCATCGATCTCACCCTCGAAGCCTTCGAGCACGTTGAACACCTGCGTGAAGCCGGCCTTGGCCGCGGCTTCGGCCGCCAGCGCGGAGCGCTTGCCGCTGCGGCACAGCAGCAGCACCACGGCCTCCTTGCCGCCGTCCTTGGCCAGCTTGGCTTCGAGTTCTCGCACGAAGCGCGGGTTGCGGGTGAGCGCGGTGCCCGTGGCCCAGGCCACGTGCAGGCTGTCGGGCACGTGGCCGACGAACTTGCGTTCTTCGCCGGAGCGCACGTCCACGAGCAGGGCGTGGCCGTCCTGCACCAGCTGCCAGGCCACGGGGGGCGTCACGCCGCCGGCGTAGGGCCAGTTCTTTTCGATGGCTTGCGCGCGCGCCTGTTCGAGGGCGGGCGGCAAGGCGATGACATCTTCAACTTCCACGGACATGCGGTTCGGCTCCTGTTGTACGTTGGTCATTCCATCTTCCTTGATGGCGATAACCACCACTGTAGGAGTGCGAAGGCCAAGGTCAAACGACTCAAAAGTCGATTCTTAACAACCTTGTGATCTATGGGGTGCTGGGTCTGGGTGCTTCAGGGCGCGCTCCCGCCGACGGGGTACCTTGCTCCGCGAATGTCCCCCGGGGCTTCGCCTCTCCTCCTTGATTTCGCTGCGCAAGGCACCCCATCGGCGTGAGCGTGTTCAGAGCGGTCGTTGATCGGCTGCACACCACCGCCGCGTCCCGTGCGCAGGACACTGGGTGCTTCCCGCAGCGAAATCAAGGGGGAGGCCGCAGGCCGGAGGACATTCGCGGAGGGAAGTACCCGGTGGCCTGCGCACACGCCCCGAACCAGCACCGCCGAAACGAAAAACCCCGGCACCAAAACAGCACCGGGGAATCGCAAAGCCCGAGGGTCCGTCAGAGCTTGGCGATCGAAACTTCGGTCGACTTCACGAGTGCGACCACATCGGAGCCCACCTTCAGCTGCAGCTCGTCGACCGAGCGCGTGGTGATGACGGAGGTGACGATGCCCCAGGCGGTTTCGACATCGACTTCGGAGACGACGTCGCCGCGGATGATCTCGCGGACCTTGCCCTTGAACTGGTTGCGGACGTTGATGGCTTGGATGGACATGGTGATTTCTCTTTCAGGGTTGACAGGGGTTGTGAGTGAAAACGGTCGGCGCTCAGACGATCTCGGCCACGTCGTCGAACGCCAGCCGGGGTCCGCGTTCGAAAGTGCCGGCGTGGTCGGCCACGCCGAGGTTGACGAGGAAGTTCGCGCGATAGCGGCCGTCGGGGAAGAAGGCCTTGTCGACGAGGTCGGCGTTGAAGCCCGACTGCGGCCCCGCGTCGAGCCCGAGCGCGCGTGCCGCCAGGATCAGGTAGGCGCCCTGCAGGCTGCTGTTGCGGAAGGCCGTGGCCTGCGCGGCGTCAGCGCTCTTCTCGAAGAAGGGCTTGGCGTCGTAGGCCGGGAACTGCGTGGGCAGGTGCTCGTAGAAGCGCGTGTCGTGCGCCACGATCACCGTCACGCCGGCCTGCAGCGTCTGCGCGGTGTTGCCCGCCGACACGGCCGGCTTCAGCTTCGCCTTGGCCTCCTCGCTGCGCACGAACACGTAGCGCGCAGGCTGGGCGTTGTAGGCGGTCGGGCCCCACTTCACGAGGTCATACAGCTGATGGATCAGCGCGTCGGTCACGGGCACCGGCTTGAAGGCATGCACGGTGCGCGCCTTGCGAAACAGCTGGTCCAGCGCGGCGTCAGGGATGGCTTGCAATGTGGTCATTTCTTGGAACGCTTTGTCAGTTCGATGCGGCGGCCAGGGCCTGGTCGAGGTCGGCAATCAGGTCGTCGATGTGCTCGATGCCCACCGACAGGCGCACCGTGTCTTCCGTGACGCCGGCCCTTGCCAGCTCTTCGGGCGACAGCTGCCGGTGCGTGGTCGATGCGGGGTGCGTGGCCAGCGAGCGCACGTCGCCAATGTTCACGAGGCGCGTGAAGAGCTTCAGCGCATCGAGGAACTTCGCCCCACCCTCGCGACCCGCGCCGATGCCGAAGGTCAGCACGCCACTCGAACGACCGCCGAAGTACTTCTTCGCCAGCGGGTAGTCGGCGTGGTCTTCGAGCGCGGCGTAGTTCACCCAGTTGACGGCCTTGCTCTGCTTCAGGTGCTGCGCCACCGCCAGCGCATTGCTGCTGATGCGGTCCATGCGCAGCGCCAGCGTCTCGATGCCCTGCAGGATCAGGAAGGCGTTGAACGGCGAGATGGCCGCGCCCGTGTTGCGCAGCGGCACCACGCGCGCACGGCCGATGTAGGCGGCCGGGCCCAGCGCCTCGGTGTAGACCACGCCGTGGTAGCTCACGTCGGGCTCGTTCAGGCGCTTGAAGCGCTCCTTGTGCTCGGCCCACGGGAACTTGCCCGAATCGACGATGGCACCACCGATGCTGGTGCCGTGGCCGCCCAGGTACTTGGTGAGCGAGTGCACCACGATGTCGGCGCCGTGCTCGATGGGCCGGCTCAGGTACGGCGAAGGCACGGTGTTGTCGACGATGAGCGGCACGCCGTGGCGGTGCGCAATTTCGGCGATGGCCGCGATGTCGGTCACGTTGCCCGCCGGGTTGCCCAGCGACTCGACGAACACCGCCTTGGTGCGCTCGTCGAACAGCTTCTCGAAGCTGCTCGGGTCGCGGTGGTCCGCGAAGCGCGTGGTGATGCCGAACTGCGGCAGCGTGTGGGCGAACAGGTTGTACGTGCCGCCGTAGAGCGCGGTGCTGCTGATGATGTTGTCACCGGCCTCGGCGATGGTCTGGATCGCGTAGGTCACAGCCGCCTGGCCCGAGGCCAGTGCCAGCGCGGCAATGCCGCCTTCGAGCGCAGCCACGCGCTGCTCCAGCACGTCCTGCGTCGGGTTGTTGATGCGGGTGTAGATGTTGCCCGGCACCTTCAGGTCGAACAGGTCGGCGCCGTGCTGCGCGCTGTCGAAGGCGTAGGCCACGGTCTGGTAGATCGGCGGCGCGACCGCGCGGGTGGTCGGTTCGGGCGAGTAGCCGGCGTGGACCGACAGGGTTTCGAATTTCCAGTTCTGCGACATGCGACTGCCTTTCAAAGGGGGAATGGATGAAACGACTCAGATCGCCCAGCGCAAGGCGTGGGCTTGAGGCGTGAGCCAGCTGGCATCGGTGCTTTCCACATCGGTCTCTTCGGACTTCTGCAGCACCCGGTCGAGGATTCGTTTTTCAATCGCGGCAAAGGCCGGGTCGCCCTGCGAGCGCGGGCGGGCCAGCGCGATGTTCTCGTCGAGCGCGATGCGGCCGTCTTCGATGAGGATCACGCGGTCGGCCAGCGCCACGGCTTCCTGCACGTCGTGCGTCACCAGCAGCGCGGTGAAGCGGTGGCGCTGCCACAGGTTCTCGATGAGGCGGTGCATCTCGATGCGCGTGAGCGCGTCGAGCGCGCCCAGCGGCTCGTCGAGCAGCAGCAGGCGCGGGTGGTGCACCAGCGCACGCGCCAGGGCCACGCGCTGGCGCTGCCCGCCCGACAGGCGCGCCGGCCATTCGTTCTCGCGGTCGGCCAGGCCGACCTGCGCCAGCACTTCCTTGCCGCGCGCCTTGGCATCGTTGGGCAGGCCCAGCGTCACGTTGTCGAGCACGCGGCGCCAGGGCAGCAGACGCGCCTCCTGGAACATGATGCGCGTGTCGTCGTGCAGGCCGCTCACGGCCTTGCCGTCGGTGTAGAGGCCGCCGGACGTGGCTTCCTCGAGGCCCGCGATGAGCCGCAGCAGCGTGCTCTTGCCGCAGCCGCTGCGCCCGACGATGGCGATGAACTGGCCCGGCTCGATGGTCAGCTGCGTGTTGCGCAGCACCTCGCGCGCGCCATAACGCTTGTGCAGGCCGCGCGCCTCGAGGCGCACGCCGCCGGCAATGGCTTGGGGTTGGATGTCTTTCAGAACGGCACTCATGAATTCAGGCCCCGGGGTTGAACAGCGCCACGTTCAGCGCATCGATTTTTCTGGGCAGCAGCTTCTCGGCGAAGAAGGCATCGGCGATGCGCTGCTGTTCGGCCAGCCCGCCGGCCACCACGGGCCGCACGGCGTAGCTGCGGCGGCTGTTGGCCTGCTCGATGGTCGGGGCGTCGAGCCCCCACACGGGCGCGAGCAGGGCCGCGGCCTCCTTCGGGTGCTGCTTGACCCACTTGCCGGTCTTCTCGAGCTCGGCGTAGACCACGCGCAGCACGTCGGGCCGCGCCTTCGCGAACTTGGTGCTCGCCAGGTAGTAGCGCTGGTACGACGCAATGCCCGCGCCGTCGGCCAGGATGCGCACCTTCGACTGGCGCTGGGCAGCGGCCAGGAACGGGTCCCACACCACCCAGGCATCGATGGCGCCGCGCTCGAAGGCGGCGCGGCCGTCGGCCGGTGTGAGGTAGGCGGGCTCGATGTCCTTGAACGACAGGCCGGCCTTCTCGAGCGCGGCGATCAGCAGGTAATGTGCGCCGGCCGCCTTCGCAAAGCCGACCTTCTTGCCCTTGAGATCGGCTACGGTCTTGAGCGGCGACTCGTCACGCACGACGATGGCCTGCGCGGCCGGCGACGGCGCTTCCTGCGCCAGAAAGGTCAGGTCGGCGCCGGCGGCTTGTGCGAACACGGGCACGGTGTCGGCCACGTCGGCGCTGATGTCCAGGTTGTCGAGGTTCAGCGCCTCGAGCAGCGGCAGGCCGCTGGTGAACTCGTGCCAGCTCAGCGAAACATTGAGCGGCGCGAGCTGCTTCTCGAGCGTGCCCTGCACCTTCAACAGCGCGATCAGCGTGGACGACTTCTGGTAACCGAGCCGCACCGTGGCGGGCCGTTGCTGCTGTGCCAGCACGGCACCGGCGCTGAGCGCACCCAGCGTCGCAATGGCGGTGCGGCGATTGATGAGGTGGTTCATGTGCCCTGCCCTCACTTCGCCGACTTCTTCTGGTAGCCGGGGTGCCAGCGCAGCCACCATTGCTCCAGGCCGCGTGCGAACAGGTCGGCCAGCTTGCCGAGCAGCGCGTACAGCAGGATGCCCACGAGCACGATGTCGGTCTGCAGGAACTCGCGGGCGTTCATCGTGAGGTAGCCGATGCCGGCCTGCGCCGAGATGGTCTCGGCCACGATGAGGATCACCCACATCAGGCCCAGCGAGAAACGCAGGCCCACGAGGATCGACGACAGCGCGCCCGGGAGGATCACCTCGCGGTACAGCTGCCAGCGCGACAGGCCGTAGGTGCGTCCCATCTCGATGAGCTGCGGGTCGACGTTGCGGATGCCGTGGAAGGTGTTCAGGTAGATCGGGAAGAACACCGACACCGAGATCAGGAAGAGCTTGGCCGATTCGTCGATGCCGAACCACAGGATCACCAGCGGAATCAGCGCCAGCGCCGGGATGTTGCGCACCATCTGGATGGTGGAGTCGAGCAGCGTCTCGAAGAACTTCACCGAGCCCGTGAGCAGGCCCAGCGCGAGCCCTGCGCCGCCGCCGATGGCGAGCCCCGCGAGCGCACGGCCCGCGCTCACCTTCACGTGCGTCCAGAGCTCGCCGGACACGGTGAGCGACCACGCGGCCTTGACCACGTCGAGCGGTGCCGGCAGCACGCGCGTCGAGAGCCAGCCCAGCGACGAGGCGATCTGCCAGACGACGATCAGCCCCACCGGCACCAGCCACGGAATGAGCCGCTTCGCGACGTTGAGGCCGAAGCCTCGCAATGCGTCCCCTGCGGTGTTCGACGCCGGCGCCACCGCCGGCAGTTCTTGTACTTGTTCGGTCATGCGTGTCCTCAGCTTTGGGAGACGAGGCGCGAGGGCGCGTCGAGGTTGGCGACGACTTCGCCGAAGGGGCCGCTCAGCGAACCGCCCGCGAGTTGTGTCTTGGCCTTGCGCGAGAGCAGCGGGAACACCAGCTCGGCGAAGCGGTAGGCCTCTTCGAGGTGCGGGTAGCCCGAGAAGATGAACTTGTCGATGCCCAGCGCCGCGTACTCCTCGATGCGCGCCGCCACGGTCTTGGCGTCGCCGACCAGCGCCGTGCCCGCGCCACCGCGCACCAGGCCCACGCCGGCCCACAGGTTGGGCGCAATCTCCAGGTCGGCACGCCCACGCTTGGCGCCGCCGGCATGCAGCGCGGCCATGCGGCGCTGGCCTTCGGAATCCATGCGCGCAAAGGCGGCCTGGGCGCGTGCAACGGTGTCGTCGTCGACGCGGCTGATGAGTTCTTCGGCGGCCTTCCAGGCGGCGTTTTCGGTCTCGCGCACGATCACGTGCAGGCGGATGCCGAACTGCACGCTGCGGCCCTGGCGCTCGGCGCGTGCGCGCACGTCGGCGATCTTCTTCGACACTTCCGCGGGCGGCTCGCCCCAGGTCAGGTAGGCATCGACCTGCTCGGCGGCCAGGTCGTGCGCCGCGGCCGACGAGCCGCCGAACCACACGGGCGGGTACGGCTTCTGTACCGGCGGAAACAGCAGCCGCGCGCCCTTCACGCTCAGATGCTTGCCTTCGTAGTCGTAGGTGCCGGTCTCGTGGCTGCGCGCGATGATCTCGCGCCAGATGCGGATGAACTCGGCCGACTGCTCGTAGCGCGCCGCGTGGTCGAGGTACACGCCGTCGCCTTCCAGCTCGGCCTGGTCGCCGCCGGTGACGAGGTTCACGAGCAGGCGCCCGCCCGAGAGCCGGTCGAAGGTCGCGGCCATGCGCGCGGCCAGGCTGGGCTGGTGCAGGCCCGGGCGCACCGCCACCAGAAACTTGAGCTTCTTCGTCGCGCCGATCAGGCTGGAGGCGATCACCCACGGGTCTTCGCAGGAGCGGCCGGTGGGAATCAGCACGCCTTCGTAGCCGAGGTGGTCGGCCGCGCCGGCGATCTGTTGCAGGTACGGCAGGTCGACGGCGCGCGCGCCTTCGCTCGTGCCGAGGTAACGGCTGTCGCCGTGCGTGGGGAGAAACCAGAAGATCTGCATCGGAAACTCTCGATCGTTCGTTGGCTTGCCCGTTCAGACGGCAAGCAGGAAAGGAAGGCGGCGCGCCGCGGACACGACACCCCAGGCGCGCGCCGTGATGGCCAGCACATGGCCGGCGCGTTCGTGCAGCGCAGTCGACAACACGGCGGCCATCACGCGATCCCCGCGCCGGCGGCTTCGAGCACGTTGATCTTTTTGGGGATCAGCTTGAGCGCGAAGAAGGTGTCGGCAATCTGCTGCTGCTCGGCCAGGATGGCCTTGGTGATCGGGCCCGTGCCGTAGGCGGTGCGGCCCTGCGACAAGTCGGCCACCGCCTTGGGCAGGCCCCAGATGGCCGACAGCTCGGTCGCCAGTTCGTTGCGATGGGCGGCGCCCCACTGGTCGATCTTGTTGACCTCTTCGATCGCAACGGCCAGCACGTCGGCGTTCTTCGCCACGTAGTCGAGCGACGAGAAGTAGTAGGCGCGGTTGCCGACCACGCCCACGGCATCGGCCAGGATGCGCGCGTCGAGCGACTGCTGCGCGGCGGCCAGGAACGGGTCCCAGATCACCCAGGCGTCGACCGAGCCTTTTTCGAAGGCAGCGCGCGCGTCGGCCGGCGGCAGGTAGACCAGGTTCAGGTCGCTGTACGCCAGGCCGTGCTTCTCGAACAGCTTGACGATGAAGTAGTGGACGTTCGAGCCCTTGTTGAGCGCGATCTTCTTGCCCTTGAGGTCGGCCACGGTCTGGATGGCCGAGCCCTTGGGCACCAGCACCGCCTCGGTCTTCGGGCGCGGCACCGTGGCGCCCACGTAGGCCAGCGGCGCGCCGGCGGCCTGCGCGAAGATGGGCGGCGCTTCGCCCACGTCGCCGAAGTCGATCGAGCCGACGTTCAGCGCCTCGAGCTGCACCGGGCCGGCCGTGAACTCGGTCCACTTCACGGTGGCGCCCAGCGGCGCGAGCCGCTTCTCGAGCGTGCCGCGGGCCTTGAGCACGCTCAGGTAGCCCTTCTGGTGGCCGATGCGCAACTGGCGCGCGGGGGCCTGCGCCAGGGCGGCGAACGACGACGGCAGCGCGAGGGCGGCGGCCGCGCCCTGGAGCAGGCGGCGGCGGGGAATGGCAATGCGGGTCATGAAATGGGGTCCTTCGAAACTGTTCAGGGCTGGGCCGTGACGACCGCGTCGCTGACCTTGATGGGCTTGGGAATGAGCTTCAGCGCGAAGAAGGTGTCGGCGATCTGTTGCTGGTCGGCCGCAACGGCGGCGGTGATCGGCTTCACGTTGAACTCGTAGCGGCGCAGCGCCAGCTCGACCACGTCCACGGGCAGGCCCTGCAGCGGCGCGATCAGCTCGGCGGCCTGGCGCAGGTTCTTCTTGAGCCAGATGCCCTGCTCCACCGAATCGGCGAACAGCGCATCGATCACCTGCGGGTGCTTCTTCACGAAGCCGCGCTCGCCCAGGTAGTACTGGTAGTTGTTGACCACGTCAGGCGCGCCATCGGCCAGCACGCGGGCGCCGGTGGCTTTCTCCGCGGCGGCCTGGAACGGGTCCCAGATCACCCAGGCGTCGACGTTCTTGCTTTCGAAGGCGGCACGGCCATCGGCGGGCGCGAGGTACACGGGCTGGATGTCGGAGAGCTTCAGCCCGTTCTTCTCGAGCTGCTTCACGAGCAGGTAGTGCACGTTGCTGCCCTTGTTGAGCGCGACCTTCTTGCCCTTGAGGTCGGCCACGAAGCGGATGGGCGAATCCTTGGTGACCAGGATGGCCTCGGCGCGCGGCGCGGCCGGGTCGTAGCCGAAGTAGACGAACTTGGCCCCCGCGGCCTGCGCGAAGATGGGCGGCGCCTCGCCGACATAGCCCACGTCGACCGCACCCACGTTCAGCCCTTCGAGCAGCTGCGGGCCGGCCGGGAACTCGACCCACTTCACGCCGAAGCCCAGCGGCGAGAGCTTCTTCTCCAGCGTGCCCTGCGCCTTCTGCAGCACGAACAGGCTGGCCGACTTCTGGTAGCCGATGCGCAGCTCGCCCCTGGCCTTCGTCTGCGTCTGGGCATGCGCCGAGGCGGCCGAGATGAAGCTCACGATGAGCGCGATGGCGGTGACGACGATGGCGCTGATGGCCAGGTCGCGCAGCGCCTGCCAGAAGGAGCGCGGCGCGACTTCGAACACGGAGTCTTCGGGAGCGACGGGGTTCATGCGGAATTCCTTGGTGCAAAAACGTGAGGCAAAGCGATCCCCCGGCCGCGCGCAGGCGGCTTCGAAAAACGGGGAACGGAAAGAGGTCTGGCCGGGGCCGGGTTCAGCGAGGAACCCGGTCGTCAGACGCTACATCGCACACGGGAAAAGGGAACCGGCTCGAAGCCATGGGTCGCCGGCAGCTTCAGGCCTTCGGTCGCGAGCACCTCGACGGCCTCGTTCAGGCGCTCCGCCAGGTCGTGGTGCACCTGGTAGGCGTTCTCGGGCGTCAACGCGATCTGCGAATCGCTCGCGTAGACGCCCGGCAGGATGTGGCGCGCCGACAGCGACTGCAGCACGGGCCGCAGTGCGTAGTCGAGCGCGAGCATGTGGTGCGGGCTGCCGCCGGTGGCCAGTGGCAGCACCGTCTTGCCCTTGAGCGCGTTCTGCGAGAGCAGGTCGAGAAAGACCTTCAGCACGCCGCTGTAGGCCGCCTTGTAGACCGGCGTGGCCACCACGATCACGCGGGCCGCCGCCACCTGGGCGATGGCACGCTCGATGGCCGGATGCGCCCACTCGGCCAGCAGCAGCGCCTGCGCCGGCAGGTCGCGGATCGCGAGCCGCTCGATGCGCGCATGGCGTTGGGCCAGCCGCTCGCCCACCGCGTCGAGCAAGGCGGTGGAGCGGGACGGGGCCGAGGGGCTGCCGGCAATCAGGAGAACGGACACGAGAAACTTTCGTTGGGCTTCAGGAGAAATTCAGGGCGAAGCGATCCCCGGCGCCCTCCCACGGGGTGCCACCAGCGATCGAATCCGGAACGGCTGCGCTTACTTCTGCTTGGGCGCGTAGATCTGGTCGAAGGAGCCGCCGTCGGCGAAATGCTCCTTGTCGGCCTTCGCCCAGCCGCCGAAGGCCTGGTCGATGGTCACCAGCGTGAGCTTGGGGAATTGCTTGTCGTACTTGGCCTTGGCCTTGTCAGACGTCGGGCGGTAGAAGTTGCGGCCGGCGATGTCCTGGCCTTCGTCGGAGTACAGGTACTTCAGGTACTCCTCGGCCACGGCGCGCGTGCCCTTCTTATCGACCACCTTGTCGACCACCGCCACGCTGGGCTCGGCCAGGATGGAGATCGACGGCACGACGATCTCGAACTTCTCGGGGCCGAACTCCTTCAGCGCCAGGAAGGCTTCGTTTTCCCAGGCCAGCAGCACGTCGCCCACGCCGCGCTGCACGAAGGTGATGGTCGAGCCGCGCGCGCCGGTGTCGAGCACGGGTACGTTCTTGTACAGGTTGCCGACGAATTCCTTGGCCTTCGCTTCACCGCCGTACTTGCGCTTGGCGAATTCCCAGGCCGCGAGGTAGTTCCAGCGGGCGCCGCCCGAAGTCTTGGGGTTGGGGGTGATCACCTGCACGCCGGGCTTGACCAGGTCGCTCCAGTCCTTCAGACCCTTGGGGTTGCCCTTCTTCACCAGGAACACGATGGTCGAGGTGTAGGGGGCGGAGTTGTGCGGCAGGCGCTTTTGCCAGTCGGCCTTGACGAGGCCGCCATGCGTGGCCAGCGCGTCGATGTCGCCGCCCAGCGCCAGCGTGGCCACGTCGGAATCGATGCCGTCGATGATCGAGCGGGCCTGCTTGCCCGAGCCGCCGTGCGACTGCTTGACGCTCACGTCCTGGCCGGTCTTGGCCTTCCAGTACTTGGCGAAGGCCTGGTTGTAGTCCACGTACAGCTCGCGGGTCGGGTCGTACGACACGTTCAGCAGCGTCACGGGGCCCTTGCCCCCCGCCGCGCCCTGCGAGAACGACGGCAATGCCGACAGGGCCAAGGCACCGGCCACGCCGGCACCCAGGGAAAGCTTGATAAAGTCGCGGCGAAGGCTCATGGTGTCTTGCTCTTAAAAAGGCATATCAATGAAGCCACGTATTCTGAATACGACATATAGGAACTGGAACGACCAAGTTTTCAGTTCTTAATAGCCAAATCAACTAAGCAACCGCTTTCCCCCACAAGAGGCAATCAAATGGCACGCATGGTTCAGTGCATCAAGCTCGGCAAAGAGGCCGAAGGACTCGACTTTCCGCCGTACCCCGGCGACCTGGGCAAGCGCCTGTGGGAAAACGTCAGCAAGGAAGCCTGGGCCGCCTGGCTCAAGCAACAGACCATGCTGGTCAATGAAAACCGGCTGAATCTGGCCGACCTGCGCGCCCGCCAGTACCTGGCCCGCCAGATGGAAAAGCACTTCTTCGGCGAAGGCGCCGACGTGGCGCAAGGCTACGTTCCCCCTCCTGCGGCCTGAGTCCGGCGTGGCCGCCGACGGCACCCCGCTCGGCGCGCGCTCCGGCGACACCTCCCCCCTCGACAACGACACACCGGCGCTTTCGCGCCGTGTGTTTTTGGACGGCTGCGGCCTGCCCGCCGCCTGGTCCGGGCGCCCGCAATGGCGGATTCTCGAAACCGGCTTCGGGCCCGGCCTTCATTTCCTGACAACCTGGCAGGCCTGGCGCGCCGACGCGCAGCGCCCGCGCCTGCTGCATTACGTCGCGGTCGACGCCCATCCGGCGCCGGCCGGCGATCTGCTGCGCGCGTCTGAAGCCGACCCGGCGCTCGCACCGCTCGCCGAGGAGCTGGCCCGCCAGTGGACCGGACTACTGCCGGGCTTTCACCGGCTGGCCTTCGACGACGGCCGCGTGCTGCTCACGCTGTGCGTGGGCGAACTGCAGCCGATGCTGCGCGCGCAACGCTTCGAGGCCGACAGCCTCTTCCTCGACGGTTTCGGCTCGGTGATGGCCTCGCCCGACACGCTCAAGGCGGTGTCGCGCTTCGCCCGCCAGGGCACCGGCCTCGCGGCCCGCACCGAGGATGACGGGGTGCGCCACGCGCTGGCGCAGAACGGCTTCCAGCTCGATTCGCGCCCCGGCAGCCTGCGCGGCGTGTTCGCGCCCGCCTGGACGGTACGGCGCCGCCAGCCGGTGCGCGAAGGCGTCGATGCGCCCGGCCATTGCGCGGTGATCGGCGCCGGGCTCGCGGGTGCTGCGGTCGCGGCCAGCCTTGCGCGGCGCGGCTGGCGGGTCACCGTGCTCGATGCGGCCGACGCGCCGGCCTCGGGCGCGTCGGGCCTGCCGGTCGGGCTGCTGGCGCCGCATGTGTCGTCCGACGACGCCTTGCTGTCGCGGCTCACGCGCGCCGGCATCCGCGCCACCTGGACGGAACTGGCGCTGCGGCTCGAGAACGGTCGCGATTGGGGCGCCCACGGGTCGCTCGAACGCCGCCCCGACGGCGACGTGCGCGTGCCCCCCGGCTGGAGCGCGGACGGACCAAACGAATCCTGGCCCGCACAGCCCGACCAGCTCGCCGCGGCCGGCCTGCCGCCCGACACGCCGGCGCTCTGGCATGCGCGCGCGGCCTGGGTGCGGCCGCACCGGCTGATTACCGCGTGGCTGGCTCAACCGGGCGTCGAATTCCGCGGCAACAGCCATGTGGCGCGCCTCGCACGCACGGACAGCAACTGGCAGCTGTTCGACGACACCGGCGCCCTGCTCGCCGAAGCCGACCGCGTCGTCGTGGCCGCGGGCTTCGCATCGCACCACTTCGCACCCGACCTGCCGCTGCAACCCGTGCGCGGCCAAGTCGCCTGGGGCCGCGCGGACCCCGCCGCCCTGCCCGTCACCCCCATCAACGGCGACGGCCACCTGATCGCCGGCGTACCCGACGGCCAGGCGCCGCAGCCGCTGTGGCTGATCGGCGCCACCTTCGACCGCGACAGCACCGATCTCATCCCCACCGACGCAGACAGCCTCGCCAACCGCGAACGGCTCGCGCGCCTGCACCCCGGTGCCGCCGCCGCGCTCGCGCCCGCCTTCGAACGCGGAGACACCCACGCCTGGGTCGGCGTGCGCTGCGCCTCGGGCGACCGCCGACCGCTGGTCGGCCCGCTGGCCCCGGGTGCCGACGAGGGCCTGTGGGCCTGCACTGCGCTGGGTTCGCGCGGCCTGAGCTTTGCCACGCTGTGCGCCGAGCTGCTGGCGGCGCAGTGGCACGGCGAGCCGCTGCCCTTGCCCGCGACGCTCGCCAAGGCGCTGGGCACGCAGCGGCTCTGGCCCGGATCGGACTGAATCGGCGCGTTCTGGGTTTCCCGTCACCCGAGGTCACGCGCGCACCGCACAATGCGCGCCATGGCCATCCAGTACGACATCACCCACACCACCGTCTACCGCTACAACAAGCCGGTGACCTTCGGCTTGCACCGCGTGATGTTCCGTCCACGCGACAGCCACGACCTGCGGGTGCTCGCCACCGACCTGCAGGTGAGCCCGCAGGCCCTCACGCGGCTGATCCAGGACCCGTACTCCAACTCCGTCGCGCTGGTGCAGCCGCTGGGCGAGGCGACCGAGCTGCGCATCGTCTGCTCGTTCACCATCGAGCACGTGCCGCCGTCGCAGCGTGACCTGCTCACGCTCGACCCGTCGGCCGAGTTCCTGCCCTTTGCCTATTCGGTGCAGGAGCGCCTGGACCTGGAGCACTACCTGCGCCCGCACCACAACGACGATGCCAACGGCACGCTGATCCGCTGGGCGCACCAGTTCCTGCACACCGACCAGCCCAACAGCACGCGCGACGTGCTCACGCGCATGAACGCGCACATCGGCCAGAGCTTCGAATACAAGGCGCGCGACGAGGAAGGCACGCAGACGCCGCTGGAGACGCTGGCGCTGGGCAGCGGCAGCTGCCGCGACTACGCGCTGCTGATGATGGAGGCCACGCGCCGTCTCGGCATCGCGACGCGCTTCGTTTCGGGCTACCTCTACGACGCCTCGCTGGACAACGACGCCACCGCGCAGGCGCCCGGTGAATCGGTCACCGGCGCCGGCAGCACGCACGCGTGGCTGCAGGCCTACCTGCCCGGCGCGGGCTGGCTGGCCTTCGACCCCACCAACAACCTCATGGGCAGCGGCCAGCTGATCCGCGTGGGCGTGGCGCGCGACCCCGCGCTGGCGGCGCCCATCTCGGGCAGCTGGTACGGCGACGCCGAGGCCTACGAAGGCCTCGAGGCCACGGTGGTGGTGAAGCGCCGCAAGGGCGGTTGAGCGCCCTTCTTTCTTGCCGGCGGTATCGCCGGCACGATCAAGTCGGTCTCCACAACCACACCGACAAACGCTGAAGCGACCTCAAAGTCTCGGTGCAGCCGCCGCGCGATCTTTTCCCTGCGACAGCGCCAACTAATCTAACGCCAAAGACAGCGCCTCGATCTGAGCAACAAGTGGACGTCTCATCGCTCGCAGAACGAAGCACGCGAATGAGGAAGGGGCCCGTGAAGAGATCACTCGTAAATTCAATGGGCAGGATGTTGGATTCCATCGATCTCTGACCCGAGATTTCCATTGAATACTGACCCACCCGCTTTGTGAGCCTGAAGGCTTC